>JAHFBS010000048.1 GCA_023249895.1 bacterium
TCTTGCCGATAAGCCTGGTTCGCTTCAATCCTATCCCATTAGCGAACCCTACATCGATTATTTGGTAAATCATTTTACGCATCTTAAAAATCTGCCTATTCATGCCGTTATTGACTGCGGAAATGGCACCGGTGGTGTTATTATTCCAACGCTGATCAAGCGCATGAATTGGCCGAATGTCAAAACCCTCTTTGCTGAAGTTGATGGCACATTCCCTTATCATGAAGCTGATCCAACGGTTCCTGAAAATATGACCTATGTTGCTCAGGCTCTACGTGATGAGCCGCAATTAGAAGTGGGCCTTGGTCTTGATGGTGATTGCGATCGTATGGATCCTATGACCAAACAAGGCGAACTGGTTGCAGGCGATAAAATGTTGGCGCTCTTTGCACGTAAGGTATTGCCCCAAAACCCTGGCGTTGCCGTAGTATGCGATATCAAGGGTTCCGGATGCTTTACTGAAGCAATCAAAAAGCTGGGCGGTAGACCCTGCTTTGCGCCATCCGGCTACGCATTGGTTAAAAAGACCATGCTTGAACAGGGTGCTCTTTTGGCAGGAGAATTGAGCTGTCACTTTTCTTTCCATGACCGTTATTTTGGTTACGATGATGGTATTTACGCATTAATGCGAACCATAGAGCTGTTGCATGAATCAGGCCAGACTTTAGATGCCTTAGTGCAAGAAATTCCTACCAAAATTAGCTCTCCTGAATTACGTATTGCCTGCTCTTCAGATGCTGAAAAAGTTGTTATTGTTGATCATGTGAAAAAAGCATTTGCTGCGCGTACTGACCTTGAGCTCATTACTATTGACGGTATACGCGTTCACATGAATTATGGCTGGGGTTTATTGCGTGCCTCCAATACGCAGCCTGTTATTTGCTTGCGTTTTGAATCTGACACCACAGAAGGCCTAACGCACGTTAAAAATGATTTCTATGCTTTGCTCAAAGATTATTTCGATGAAAGCACTCTCAAAGAAAAGATTGGATTGTAACCATAATTTAGGGATTCACCTTCGGCTTGAAGGGGCCTTGGAGCACCTTGTTGCGACTGCTCAGGCATATGGTCTTACGACCTTTCAATTTTTCCTCATTGTTGAAGGGGCGCATAAGCATATTGACCTGTCCCCTCAAGAGATAGACGCATTTGTCAGGGCCCGACGAACGCTGTTCGGGCCTTTGTATGTCCATGGTTCATATTGGATTAATCCTGCCTCGAGCAACAAATCGACCTTTTTGCTGTCGCGAGCATTGCTTAAAAAAGAACTGGCACTTGCTCAAGCCCTTGAAGTGAACTTTCTTGTGCTGCATGCCGGTTCGGCCAAAGGGTATCGACCTACCTCTGTCGATCCTACGGGAAAGCAACGCGCCATAGGCACTCTTGCAAAAATGCTCAACAATTTGATGAAGTATGCGGGGCCGATAACCATTCTTCTTGAAAATACTGCCCATGGTAAAAAAACTATAGGCAGTGATCTTGAGGACTTTGCGCTTCTCAAAAGTTATCTTAATTTCCCCGAAAAAGTTGGTTTTTGCCTTGATACCGCCCATGCCTTTTCATACGGATATAACCTTGAACCGGTGGATGATTTTCTTGCAAAAGTTGATCAAACTATGGGGCTTACCCACCTCAAACTTATCCATTTTAATGACACCAATGATATGCAGGGCGCACGGCTTGATCAGCATGCTTTTCCGGGGCAGGGAACTATTGGAAAAGCCCCCCTTCAGACACTTTTACATCATCCATTGCTGGCCTCAGTTCCTAAGGTTATCGAGGGGTCTTCGACCAATCAAAACATCTCAAACGCGTTATTTGACGATATTTGCACCTGGTAAATTCAGATTGTATTTATTTGCGGGGCGTTTGTGCCCATTGGATCTGCCACGTATACTTGATGCATAACGTCAGTATTTCTCAGTAGTTCAAAAGTAATCCTTTAACTTAAGATATTAAGATCACTTATATAGTTAGCGATTAAAGTGATTGTACATGTGTGGGGGAATTATGAATAAACGTATACTATGCACAATTTATACCGCATCGATGATGGGTCTGAGTGCCGTAGCCGGTATTCCTACTCAAGAAAATGTTGTTCCAGAACAAGAACAGATAGCGTCTACCCATGAGCAATGGGCCGAAAAGGTTGAGCAGGTTCTCAACTCTATGCGTGGCTCTTCCTGTGCGGGCCAGTTATCTGACGAGATTGAAAATTTTGTTCGCAATACGTGTTCAATTCGAGAAGCGCTTGATATTCAACGTAATGTTCGTCAGCCATTTTCACGGTTGCTTTTGGCAGTGTGTGATGCGGCTCTTTTGCCCGAACAGCCATGGTTGCCATTTTTCTGTAGCATGACGCCATCTATGACCAAAGAGAAGAGCGCTCAGCTTATAGTCTGGGTTAAAGGCTTTCGTAGGGATTTGGAAGGTTATTTTAAAAAAGTTGGTATTGCTTTGGTAACTGCATGCCCAGCGTCAAGCAACGCTGCAATACCAGTAGCAGAACGACTTATCAAAACTATTCAAGAGGTTGTTGGCCAGCCTGGAGTTCTAGCCCATGAAGAGGTAAAACTTCTTGCATCAGCATTGGTTAAGCGGTTGTCAGTCAACGATATGACGGCGATTGAAAAGTTCTGCAAAACGCCAACTTTTGACAATCTTAAGGATAATTGGCGTATTTTGGTCAATGAAATGCTACGAGTTTGTGGTAGCGATATTCGATTATAAGCAGATTAAACGGGCAGATATTGTCTGTTTCTAGACATAGAATGCCTGTTTGTTAAACTTAGGGACATTCGTGATTTCAGGTAACTATCAGTCAAAAGTTTACAATATAAGGCTCTAGGACTATGAAAGAGGCACCACGCGTATCTCAATCCGTCGACCAATACGCTATATTCCAAACAGGTGGCAAGCAGTATCAGGCTGTTCCTGGTAAGACTGTAGCCATTGAAAAACTCGAGGGAAATGCAGGTGATAAGCTTACCTTCGGAGAGGTTTTGTTTCGTAAGACCGGCGCTGAGGCTTTTGAATTCGGTCGCCCTTACATCAATGGTGCTGCAGTTAAGGCATCTATTGTTAAACAAGCCAAAGGTGAAAAAGTTATTGTTTTTAAATTTCAACGACGTAAAAAACGCCGTACTAAAACAGGACATCGTCAACCATTGACGGTTGTTCGTATCGAGAGTATCTAAAATTCATGCTAAAAAAACTCAAATTTGAAGAACTTGGTCTATCTAAAGAAGTTTTGCGGGCGATCGCCGATTTAGGTTTTGAAGAGGCTTCGCCTATTCAATCTGAAGCAATCCCTGTAGTTATGACCGGCCGTGATATAATTGGTCAAGCGATGACGGGAAGTGGCAAAACGGCTGCTTTCGGAATTCCGCTGATCGAAAAAGTTGATACTAAACAGCGCATTCCACAGGCATTAGTTCTCTGCCCAACGCGAGAACTAGCTATTCAGGTTGCAGGCGAGATCAACAAATTATCTAAATATAGACTCCAAATTCCAGCATTGCCTATTTATGGCGGTCAACCTATTGAACGCCAGATTCATGCATTGCGTAGAGGGGCAAAAATAATTGTTGCCACTCCAGGTCGTCTATGCGATCACCTCGAACGCAATACCATTTCGCTTAAAGCGGTCAAAATGGTGGTGCTTGATGAGGCCGATGAAATGTTGGATATGGGCTTTCGCGATGATATTGAAGCTATCCTCAAACAAACTCCATCAACGCGACAGACGTTGTTGTTTTCAGCAACCATGCCTGCGCCAATTCTGCATATTGCGCGTACCTATCAAAAGGATCCGCACATTATTAGAGTTGCGCATGAAAAGGTGACGGTTCCTGCTATTGAACAAGTTTATTATGAAATCGAGTCTTCTCGTAAGGCCGATCTTTTGACACGTATCATTGATATCAATAATCCAAAACGCGTTATTGTGTTTTGTAATACCAAACGTCGTGTCGATGACCTTGTTCACGATTTACATGGACGTGGTTATTCAGCCGATGGAATTCATGGCGATATGACGCAACAAAAGCGTAACAGAGTAATGGATCGTTTCCGCAAAGGAACGACCGATATTTTGGTTGCGACCGACGTTGCGGCTCGTGGTATTGACGTGAGCGATATCGATATTGTGTTCAATTACGAAATTCCACAAGACGAAGAATCATATGTGCACCGTATTGGCCGTACTGGCCGTGCGGGTAAAGCTGGTAAGGCATTTAGTTTGGTTTCGGGCCATGAAATGTATCGCTTCCGTGCCGTTATGCGCTATACACGGGCAAACATTACCAAGCTGCCTGTCCCTTCGTTCAAAGAAATTGAAGAAGTCAAAACGAACAAAATGCTTAATACGGTTCGTTCTGCTATTCAAGAAAAAAATCTTGAAAACTATGCACAAATGATTGAATGTCTTTTGCGCGAAGAGTTTACGTCTCTTGATATTGCGGCTGCATTGCTCAAACTTTATTTGCATAAGTCTCAGCCACAGCCAAAACCGCAACAAGAAAGAGCGGAACATTCATCACGTGATGGCGCACCTCGCCGTCAGCGTCATTTTAATCGTCGCTAAGATTTTTTAACGCTTGATCGATCTACCAGTTGTGATAGGATTGGACGCGTCATCTTTTGATGCGGGAATAGCTCAGCTGGTAGAGCATTGCCTTCCCAAGGCAAGGGTCGCGGGTTCGAATCCCGTTTCCCGCTTTCTTTAAAATCTGCTTAGCCAATAATAAAACATTACTTCTTCTGATAGAGATAAACTATTTTTCCTGCACGTTCAAAGGCAGAATCGTCTTCTTTGCGTACGACAAATGATCCTTTGAGTATGCGTTTGAAACCAACATGCTCATAAAAGTGCTGTGCTTGTTCATTCGACTCACTTGCCGATGTTGTAAGATAGATTTTTTTAATGTGTGGGCAATGATCCAATACTGAAAAAAGTAAGCTCTTTCCGAGCCCTTTGTGTTGCGCGTGTGGCGAAACCGCTAAAAGCCACACATAAGCTTCTTCATGTTCTGAGGGTGATCTGGCTATGCTCTCGCGTGATCCTTCTGTGATGGTAAGGAGACGTGTTTCCAAATTGTTTTTCATGGGCTCTTCAGTAAATAACGCAAATCCAAGAACGTTATTGCTATGGTCTTTTGCAACCACAACATATGCTGCCGCTATGCGATGTGTGAATAGATCTGCATAGATACTATCTATTTTTTTATGCCACCCTGATTGAAGTGAATGCGTAATCTCTGCGACCACTTTGGGTTCTACAAAGGAACGATGCTCCGGCGGTATATTGACCAACCGTGGATCGTGCTTATACACGTCTGGTTTTACTAAAGGTACGAAAGCTTCAACGTAGACATTTTGTAAGGCATCAAGTGTAGGCTTAAACAAATCTCTGGTCTGAGGCGTTATTTCATGCCAACTCAGTGTAATCGCAGAAGTATGTGCGTGGTGACGAATAAAAAGTACAAGAAAAGTGGCTGCGCATATGACAACCACTGCAGATAGTATGATTTTTTTCACTGAACTGTCTTTTGCAATATTACTTCACCAAATCTCTGAGGTAATTTTCTACCTGATCAAGCGCAATGCGCTCTTGTTTGGTTGTATCGCGATTACGCGCAGTGACTTTTTGGTCATTGAGCGTATCAAAATCATAGGTAAAGCAGACCGGCGTACCAATTTCGTCTTGACGGCGGTAGCGTTTGCCAATTGATCCTGATGCATCGTATTGAACGTTAAATCCAGAGGCTTTGAGCTGGGTGTGGAACGCGGTCGCCTGTTCATCAAGTTTATTGGTGAGTGGCATGACGGCTGCAAGATAGGGTGCAACGCGTGGATGGAAGCGCAATACCGTGCGCGGCTCATTTTCAATGACATCTTCTGCATAGGCATCAAAAAGAAGTGTCAAAAAGAGGCGATCGACGCCAACTGAACACTCAACGACGTGAGGTGTGTATGATGTTTTGGTTGCCTCATCAAAAACCGCAAGATCTTTGCCCGAGTGCTTTGAATGTTGCTTAAGATCAAAATCCGTTCTATTGGCAATACCTTCAAGCTCTTTCCAGCCAAAGGGGAAGTTATATTCAACGTCGGTACACGCCTTGGCATAGTGCGCAAGCTCTTCAGACGTATGCGGACGTGAGCGGATACGCTCAGGGTTAAGCCCTAATTTATGGAAAAATTTAAGTCTACGATCAACCCAGGTGGTAAAGAAAGCATCAGCTTCTGCTTCTTTGCAGAAGAACTCCATTTCCATCTGCTCAAATTCACGCATACGGAACAAAAACTGTTTAGGGGTAATTTCGTTGCGGAATGCTTTGCCAATTTGAGCAATACCAAAGGGGACCTTGACGCGATTGCTGGTATACACATTCTTAAAATTAACAAAAATTGATTGTGCTGTTTCGGGACGTAAGTAAGCAATGCTGCTTGCATCAGCCATAGCGCCTAGCTGCGTCTGGAACATCAGGTTAAATTGACGTACCGGCGTCCATTGTTTATTACCGCAAGAAGGACAATTCTTGGACAAATCAAGCTCGTCAGCGCGATAACGTTTTTTGCACGACAGGCAATCGACCATTGGGTCGCTGAAATTATCCACGTGTCCCGATGCTTTCCATATTTCAGGACTGCCCAAAATTGCGCCATCGAGTAGCAAAACATCTTCGGCAAAGCCGGTCATGTATTTAAGCCAGGCTTGTTTGATGGTATTTTTGAGCGTTGTACCAAGAGGGCCAAAGTCATAGACGCCATTAAGACCGCCATAAATTTCAGCTGATTGGTACACAAACCCGCGACGTTTGCACAGAGCGACAATTTTTTCTAAC
>JAHFBS010000049.1 GCA_023249895.1 bacterium
GAATGATTGGATAGCTTGCCCGCTTGATGTTCTTCAAGACGTAATAAGACCATTTATAGATCCAGAACATCGCGATAATAATCAATAACACTCAATATTTCTTAACTTATTATTACGAGCCGCTTGCTGAGATAAAGGCAAGCGGCTCATTCTTTTTAATCTTCTTTTACAACCCCATCGTCATTAAAGCCCCGCTTAACCCCCAATAAAATCATGGGTATTCTTAATTTATTGACTCTCTGAAATTGTTTTCTGTAGGGTAGAGGTGGAAGGCTGGAACATAACTTCCATCGTATCGCCCGCAGGGTAAAACAAAAATAGTTCTAACGGGGGGAAAGGGGAACGGATGAGAATTCAATCGTCCTTGGGAATGCGTTGTATCAGCGTAAAAAAATATTTATTATTTTGCAATTTTATTTTATGGGGCAGCACACTTGTTGCCATTCCTGAATGGACCGCGCTGATCTACGTACAGGCGAATAACAATTTAAGTCCTTATGCCCTTAAAAATTTCAATGACATGCTTACCGTTGGTTCTAATGATACAATGACCAGCCTTGTGCAGTGGTATCAACCAGGTCAAGCAGGAACATGGCGCTATAAGATAGAAAAAGGCAAGATGGTACTTGAAGAGTGTAACGCTACTCCAAGTGATGGCAGCACTGCACATGATTTAGTTGATGCTATGCGCTGGGCAGTAACCAAACACCCTGCAAAAAAATACTCGCTGGTCCTGTGGGATCATGGTCTTGGCATTATTGATCCAACGTGGGGCAATCATCGTCCTTGGGTTTCAAAAGAGTTGTTAAATATCGATCCTGACTTTGTAAAAAACAATCCGCGTATTCAGATTAGCGGGCTTACCGTTGAGCATGCTGACGATCTTGTACTTACCTCAACAGCACAACAACTTGATACAATCCTTACCGAAACGCTTCAACGCGGAATTCTGTTTAATGAACAAAGCAAAACATATATGGACAACCAAAACCTTTCACAGGCGCTCAAAGATATCAGCACGCAGGTACTCAAAGGCAAAAAGCTTGATATTTTGGGCATGGATGCCTGCCTTATGGCAATGGTTGAAATCAGCTATTTGGCACATCGATACGCATCTATCCTGGTAGCGTCACAAGAAGTTGAACTGGCAAATGGGTGGAATTATGCCGCCTTTGGACATCTTCTATCGACCAAAAATTCATCTCCTTCGCTCATTGCGCAAGGAATAGTAAAGAGCTATGAGCAATATTACAAAGATCGCGTACAATTCTATACGCAGTCTGCTATTAATCTTGAATGCGTCGATCTTATCAAAGACAATATTGATTTGGTTATTAGTGGATTTAAGGCATGCCAAGGACTTAAGAACAATGACATTACCGCTCTAGCCAAAAAAGCACGTCGCTCATGCCTGCAGCTCAGCTCATCAAATTATGTTGATCTGCATACTTTTTATGCCGATTTTTACCATCAACTTTCAACGAGCAACAAATCATTTACCCGCAGCAAAACGGTAGATGAACTTAAAGATTCACTAACCCTGGGCATGCAGCTTATTGAGCAAGCGGTTATTGCCAATACTTCGGGCAAAAATCTTGCACGCGCCAAGGGGCTTTCAATCTACTTTCCACAACGCTTTATCGATCGCTCATATCCTAAGACAGATTTTGCGCAAGACTGTCAATGGTATGGCTTTATTAAAGAGCTGTGCGGGGGATAATTACTATAAAAAACCTTGCCAAACCAAGCCCTCTCTGGCACAATGTTACACATCATTTGAAAATTTCTTATAAAGATGCCCATAAGGGGCTGTAGCTCAGTTTGGTTAGAGCGTCCGCCTGTCACGCGGAAGGTCGCGGGTTCGAGTCCCGTCAGCCCCGTTTTTTATTCCCATCTACCCCATTTCTTTTGTTTTCACCATATTTACGCCAGTTTTGGCGCACAGCAGAGTATTTTGCTAGACTGGGTGCATGAATACAAAGAATAAATTCAACCTTGCTTCTCCGTTTCCTCCTGCTGGCGATCAGCCCCAGGCCATTACTCAGCTTGCCGCCAAAAGGCCGGGAAAATCGGTATTATTGGGCGTTACCGGATCGGGCAAGACTTTTACCCTTGCCAATGTTATTGCCAAAGCAAATAAGCCGGTACTGATCCTTTCTCCTAACAAAACACTGGCCGCACAACTGTACGAAGAGTTCAGCCTCTTTTTTCCCAAAAACAAGGTGTGCTATTTTGTCAGCTATTACGACTACTATCAGCCCGAATCATATCTGCCGGCACAGGATATTTATGTTCCTAAAGAAACTAAAATAAACAGTGAAATCGAACGACTTCGCGTTGAAGCAACGGCTTCCATTATTAATCGACGTGATGTCATTGTTGTCGCTTCAGTATCTGCCATCTATTCGCTTGGCAACCCAACTGATTACCGCGAACTGACATTTTCACTTACCCGCGGACAAAAGATCAACCGCAAGACACTCATCGATAAACTTATTTTCATCCAGTACAAACGCAATGATATGCAAAGTGACCCGGGAACTTTTAAAGTCGTTGGCAACACGATAACTATTAACCTCCCCTACTTGCATGACAATCTGCGTGTTGAACTTTTTGGCGATGTTATTGATCGCATTGAACTGGTCGATAAAAACGAACACCGAGTCCTTTCGGCCCTTGATGATATGCTCATTTTCCCTGCCAAACATTTTGTTACCACGCAAGAAAAACGCGATGCAGCATTTGGCCTTATCAAAGCAGACCTTGAACGCGAGGCTGCGGCAATGACCAATCCACTTTACCGCGAACGCTTACTCACACGTATTAATCATGATCTTGAAATGCTCAAAGAAACGGGCTATTGTTCGGGCATTGAAAATTATTCACGCTACTTTGACGGTAGACTTCCGGGCCAAGCGCCGTATCCACTTTTTGAATTTTTTGATCGTGATTTTTTGCTCATTATCGATGAATCGCACATCTCACTTCCACAATTACGCGGTATGTACAACGGTGACCATGCACGCAAAAAAGCACTCGTAGAATATGGATTTAGATTGCAGGCATCATTTGATAATCGTCCGCTTAAATTTGAAGAGATTGAAAAATATTTTAATGACGTCATTTTTGTCTCGGCAACACCGGGCGAATATGAACAAAAAATAAGTACACAAACCGTCCAGCAAATTGTACGACCAACGGGTATTCCTGATCCTGCTATCACCATCGTTAAGCGAGAGGGACAGATTGAGGACCTTATTAAGCGCATCAAAGCAACCTCAGAAAAAGGATTCCGTACATTGGTTACCGTTCTTACCAAAAAGGCGGCCGAAGATCTTGCACTCTATCTTGAAAAGCATGGCATCAAGGTCTGCTACATGCACAGCGAAATAAAAACGCCACAACGAACTGAACTTTTGCACAAATTGCGTTCAGGGGTCTTTGAATGTTTGGTTGGTATCAACTTGCTCCGCGAGGGACTCGATTTACCCGAAGTCGCGCTTGTTGCCATTATGGATGCTGACATCGAAGGATTCTTGCGCGATACACGTTCACTCATACAAACCATAGGACGCGCAGCACGTAACGTTGAAAGTAACGTTATCTTTTATGCTGATAAGCTTACCGGATCAATGCGTCAGGCAATTGAAGAAACTGAGCGGCGTCGCCAGCTGCAAAACGATTACAACACTGCACACAACATCACCCCTGCATCGGTCAAACGCGAAGTCACCAAAAGCATTACCAAACTTCAAGAACGCATCATGCAAGCAAGTAAGAGCGGCAAAAAGCTTGCTTCCATCACGCCTAAAAATGATCGTGAACGCGACATCATTATTCGTGAGCTTCAAGAAGAAATGCAGGTTGCTGCAGAAAATCTTGATTTCGAACGTGCTATTCAGCTGCGTGACAAAATTCTTGTACTCGAGCAACAACAACTTGCCAAAAAAGCATAATCTTGCGATCTGTACTCCCCTCATCGTACACTTTTATAGGGACAGATGGGGAAAATTCATTGGGGGCAGGTCATGGAGTATGAAACAAATGTGCAAACCGGACTAACGTCAGTTCAAGTTGAAGCGTATCAAAAAAAATACGGCGCTAATGTCTTTGTAACTGAACACCGCACGTGGCTTACTATTTTACAGCAGCAAATATTTAATCCTTTTTCGTATCTTCTGGTCGGAGCTGCGGTCTTATCTCTTGCACTAGGCAATATCCTCAATGGCTGCATTATCTTTGTGTTTGTACTTATGTATGTTGTCTTGGGATTTCATCAAGAGTATCAGGCCGAAAAAACCGTACGCATGCTCACGGCGTTAATTGTTCCCACGGTGCTTGTGCGGCGCAATGGGATTCTTGTTGATCTTGCAACAAGCCAATTGGTTCCTGGCGATCTTATCATACTTGAACCAGGCGATATAATTCCTGCTGATATAGAATTTATTGAAACACGTGACGTCACGGTTAATGAAGCAACACTGACCGGAGAATCGATACCGGTCGTCAAACAGGTGGCAGATCGAGGGTACAGCGGAACGATTGTTACAACCGGAACAGCACTTGGTATTGTTACTGCTATCGGCAAAAATTCAATGCTGGGATCAATTGCTCACGCCACCACACAAGGACACCGCGAAAGTATTTTTAGCCACGAAATTACTACACTTGGTCGTTTTGTACTCATCACGCTTATAATAATTCTTGCAGCATTTTTTGGCTTTTCGGTATGGTTCCGCGGAGCACATATCGATATCACTGAGCTTGCTCTTTTTGTCATTGCACTTGCCGTTACCATCATTCCTGAAGCGCTTCCGGTTGTGGTGTCATTTTGTCTTGCACGTGGCGCGCGAGAAATGGCGAAGAAAAATGTTGTAGTCCGACGACTCTCTGCTATTCAAGATTTGGGCAGCATCGACATTCTGTGTGTTGATAAAACAGGAACACTTACCGAAAACAAACTTTCATGTGCCGATATATGGGGAGATAAAAAGGACGTATTAATCAGTGCCTCACTCACCAACTCTTTACTTGCGCAAGAAAAAAAAGAGGCTGCATTTTCATTTGATGCAGCAATTCTTAAAGCAACTCAGGCTGAAGCATGCACAATCCCTCCATATGAACAAGTGCACTATGTTCCATTCGACCCTGAAAGCAAACGAGTTCTTGCTTTATATCGTGATAACAATCGTTACTTATTAGTTAGTCGCGGAGCCCCTGACATCATTGTAGAACGATGTCAGCCGGGGACCGTGTCAGCTCAGACGCTTCAGACATGGGTACAAGAACAAGAATCCAGAGGCCGACGCGTACTTGCCTGTGCCCACAAAGAGGTAGCACAAGAACTTAATGTGCATGATATGGCTGCTACACACGATTTTTCGTTAGTTGGACTTATTTCATTTGATGATCCGGTCAAGACAAGTGCAAAAACAGCGCTTACACGCGCAAAGCGGCTGGGAATCACCATCAAAATTATCACAGGTGATTCTCCTGTTGTTGCACGCGCCGTTGCAGAACAAATTGATCTTATCAAACCAACGGACAAAATTTTAACCGGATCCTCGTTTGATCAACTCAGTCCAGCTGAACAATCTGAAGCAGCTGAAAATTATCGTGTCTTTGCCCGTTTTAACCCACTTCAGAAAAATGAACTCATCAAAAAGATGCAAGAGTGCCACAATATTGGCTTTTTGGGTGAGGGAATCAACGACGCACCAGCGATGAAGATTGCACACGTCGCGCTTGCGGTTAACAATGCCGTCGATATAGCCAAAGAATCAGCAGATGTCATTTTGTTACGTAAAAGCCTTAGTGTCATTATTGATGGGGTCGAAGAAGGTCGTACCATTGTCGCCAATACCACCAAATATCTTTATGTCAGCCTGGCATCAACCTTTTCAAATTTTTATACCATGGCCTTTGTCTCGTTCTTTATTGATTTTTTGCCCATGCTTCCCCTGCAAATTTTGCTCGTCAATATTTTGTCAGACATTCCACTGATCGCGATTGCAACCGACCATGTAGCACCAGAAGATCTTAAAAAGCCACAAACCTATCACATGAAAAAGATGATCGGCGGAGCCGTGTTATGGGCGATTATGAGCAGCTTTTTTGATGCGCTCTTTTTTGCGCTATTTCTTCACAAAAAACCGGCGATTCTCCAAACCTCATGGTTTATGATGAGTATTTTGACTGAGATTCTCTTCTTCTACGCAATTCGCACACGACAATTCTTTTTCACGGCACAAGCACCATCACGAGCAATCGCCACCTTATCACTCATGGTTGTTGCTACCACACTTATAGTGCCACTAACCAAATTGGGGCATCGCCTGTTTCAATTCGCACGACCATCGGGACATGACATTATGCTTCTTATTTTCATCGCCATGAGCTACTTCTGCGCCGTTGAAATAATCAAATATTGCATGCGCAAGGTCCAATGAGGTATAAGGGGGAACAGGTCTCATAATCTAAAGAGTAAGTTGCTTGAAAGGATTGGGTTTTATGAAGAATAACTTTTTGTTCAGCCTATTAATAGGCGCCCTTTGTACCGTTAACACGTTATCTGCAACAAAGATTACCCCTATTATTTATGCACTTAATACACACGGTGAAGTCTACGCCAACGTTAACGG
>JAHFBS010000050.1 GCA_023249895.1 bacterium
ACCATTTGCTGTCTACAACATCAATGACATGCAACTTGCCCCACTTACCGACAACGTCAATATGCTTGTACAGTGGGATCAGCCAGACAACAACAAAACCTGGCGTTATCGCATTGTTAAAGGCGGCCGCATCGAAGACGCATCGCTTTCCACTGAAATGGGTATCAATCCGGTTAATGAACTGGTTGCTATGATGAAGTGGGCAAAAACGAAATATGATGCCCCAAAATTTGCGGTCATTTTGTGGAATCACGGTGGTGGCGTTCTTGACCGTCATTCAAATAAAATCACACGGCCAGCAACGCAATCATTTAAACCACGAGCGCCTTGGCTTGAAATCCCCGGCCTTGCGCTTAAAGATTCCCGAGGAATTCTCTACGACTATACCCAAAACACCTATGCAACCAATCAAGATCTCACCACAGCATTTTCACGCATTCGCAACGAAGTACTCAAAAAAAATGTTGATATCGTTGGCATGGATGCTTGTCTGATGGCCATGATTGAAGTAGGACTTCAGATCGATGATTATGCTGACATTTTGGTTGGTTCACAACAAGTCGAACCGGGCGAAGGATGGAATTATTCGGGTTTCCTCAATGCATTGTGCGCAAGCCCAAATGCAAGTCCTACGCAACTGGCAACCTATATTGTAGGAGCCTATGGTGCTTTCTATAAAAAGAATGGCGAAACTGATTTCACGCAATCTGCCATAAATCTTCATAAGCTTGAAACGCTCAAGCAAAACATCGGGCTTATGATTGGAGCAGTTGCAGCCTGCAGAAAAGCTGATCTTCAAGCAACCAAATCAATGGTCGTTGCCGCACGCAAAGCATCACTCTCATTTGAAGTAAGTGACTATATCGACCTCAATACTTTTTATGCAGGTCTCAAGAATCGGGCACAAACATTGCGCACGAACCAAGCAAAACTTTCGCGCCCTAATGCGGCGCTGCTCAAAGCACTTGATGCTCTTGTCAGCGTCACTGATAGCGGCATGGGTATTATCGATGACGCCGTTCTTGCCAACGTTGCAGGATCTGACAAAGCCACTGCACAAGGTATTTCTATTTATTACCCTCTGGGAAGTGTTCACAGTTCATATCCACGCACACAATTTGCAAAAACAACTCAATGGGTAGCCTTTATCAAGGAATATCGCTAAACGCGTAAAGCTTCTCCTTCTTAATATCGGGTGGCACGTTGGTACCACCCGACTTGTTTTTTCATCACACGTCGTTAAGATGGGGGCTGAAATTATTTCCGCAAAGGAGCGTCATGACACAACCCAAACAAGATGAAAAAATTCTGGTCATCCCGCGCAATGTTTTTTTTGCGCAAGGAATGTTTCAAGGCTTCCTTCCCACCAAAGAGTTTCAACATTACCAAGATATGGTAATGCAGCACCAACTCTTTTTGTGGCGATCTGCCGTTGAAAATGATCCGTCGCATAAACAAATAATTCCCTATCTCATTTTTGAATACGGCAACACTTTTTTTGTTATGCAACGCAAAAGTACTGCCAGCGAAGCGCGCCTCAAAAACAAATATTCACTGGGCATTGGTGGACATATTCGCCAAGAAGACATTACGCAAGCATCTCTCATTTCATGGGCAGAACGAGAATTTAATGAAGAGGTTTCCTACACAGGATCACTCAATGTGCAACCCATTGGACTTATCAACGATGATAGTAATGAAGTTGGCCAAGTACACCTTGGATTTGTTTTTATCATTCATGGCGACAATTCCAATATCTGCATCAGAGATGAACATAAAGACGGAAAACTTTTGACGCTTGATCAAATACAAGAACTGTATCCCGATTTGGAACAATGGAGCCAGTTAGTTTTTGATTATTTAACCACTCATGTGATGCCTGAAAAGCATGATCAGATAACTCTGTAAATAAAGGAGCCTTTGTGACGATTTCTCGTAACACCCTTTCATTCCTTTCCCATCAAGCCCTCAATCTCCGTATCAACTCACTCCGTATGACCACGCAATCAGGTTCAGGACATCCAACCTCCTGTCTTTCGGCTGCTGATATGATTGCAGCGCTTTTTTTCAACACGTTGCGCTACGATTACAAAAATCCAGCATATGCCAACAACGATCGCTTTATTCTTTCAAAAGGACATGCAATTCCTGTTGTATATGCCGCACTTCATCAGCTAGGCGTCATCAGTGAACAGGATATGCTCAATTTTCGTTCAATAGATTCTGTACTTGAAGGGCATCCAACACCACGTTTCGCGTATAACGAAGCGGCCACTGGTTCGCTCGGTCAAGGACTTTCGATTGGTCTTGGCATGGCCATTAATGCCCGCTCACAAAAACTTTCGTACCGCACCTATGTCATGATGGGCGATGGTGAAATGGCTGAAGGATCGGTCTGGGAAGCAGCAGAACTTGCCGCACATGAAAAAATCAGCAACCTGGTAGCCATAGCAGACTGCAACACACTCGGACAATCAGGAGCATCGCTCCATCCCGCACACGCTGAACGTTTTGCCAAAAAGTTTGAAGCCTTTGGTTGGCATACCATCATCATCGACGGTCACGATCTTGAACAAATCCTAAGCGCGCTTGAACAAGCACACACCATCACCGACAAGCCAACGGTCATCATTGCAAAAACTTTTAAAGGCTATGGCCTTACTGCCATCGAAAACAAGGCTGGTTATCACGGCAAGCCATTTACACACGAAGAATTGCCCGAGCAAATTGAGGCGCTTAAACAACGGTTTAGTGATGCAGCGCAGTACACATCCACCGAAAAATTTGTGCCTTCTGCACCTGATGCGCTCACGCATACACAACCATCAACAACACCAACACTCAACATAGCCAACGACGCTCACGCAGCTCTTTTTGCACGCGACAAAAAAATCTCAACACGCAAAGCATTTGGCTATGCGCTTGAAACACTTGGCAACAACACAGCCGTCTATGCTCTTGATGCAGACGTCAAAAATTCAACTTACACCGAATTTTTTGGCAAAAAGTATCCTGAACGTTTTGTTGAATGTTTTATTGCTGAACAAAATATGGTCGGCGTTGCCACCGGACTTGCACTGCGCGGCAAAGTTCCGTTTGCCTCAACGTTTGCCTGCTTTTTTACGCGAGCCTACGATCAGATTCGCATGGCGGCAATTGGACGCGGCGCATTGCGCTTGTGTGGATCACACAGTGGCGTTTCGATTGGGCAAGATGGCCCTTCACAAATGGGGCTTGAAGATATTGCTATGATGCGCGCTATTCCAGAATCAGTCGTATTGTGGCCAAGTGATGGTGTTTCTACCTATAAGCTTGTTGAACACATGGCACAGTACAACGATGGCATCTCGTATATGAAATCAACCCGTGCTGACACTCCCATGCTTTATGATGCGTCAGAAACATTTCCCTTGGGCGGATGTAAAGTATTGCGTTCGTCAGCACATGACGTTGCTGCAATTGTAACGGCCGGCATCACGGTGCATGAAGCACTTGCTGCCTACCAAACGCTCAAACAGCAGAACATCAATGTCGCCGTTATCGATCTTTACAGCATCAAACCACTTGATCGTGCAACACTGCTTAAAGTTGGCACAGCAGCCAACAAAACCATCATCACGGTAGAAGATCATTACGCACAGGGTGGACTTGGTGAAGCGGTAGTCAGCGAACTGCGTAATACCGGCATCACGATACACTCACGCGCGGTAAGCAAGATGCCGCGCTCGGGCGAGCCTGAGGCGTTGATGAAGTTTGAAGGGATTGATGCAGCAAGTATTGTTGCGTTGGTACAAAGTGCAACGAAGTAATGCTATTTTTTGTCACCAATAAGAAGAGCCCCGGCGATTGTGGGCGTCAGGGCTCTTTTAATTTTAGCTGCAATCGTGCAACTGCTTAATCAACTTCAGGATCATGCGGAAGGCTTCCGCCTAATTTATGCCACGCTCTACTAAATTTTGCACCCAATGTTTCATAATGCTTGAGAAGCTTTTTCATAGCATCATTTTTAGCTATCTCGGCTTCATCAAGTGGCGTGAGCCCACTAAAATTTTTGATATCGGTCAGGCTTTTGCCTCGTGCATGTTTGAGAATTAGCTTTGCCAGCGATTGATTTTTATTTCTCACGGCATGATGCAACGCCGTATCACCAAAGCTTGTATCTTGAATTTCAGGTTTTGCACCGGCAGCAAAAAGAGCGCTTACCATATCAGCGCTTGCATTGATAATTGCTGCGTACATAAGGGGTGTGACAGCAACATTAATCGTGTTACCGAAACGATCTTGAAGTTGAGTTTGCACCGTCCAGTCATTCAGCACCGATTGACCAGCTTCACGTGCAGCTTTCAGTGCATCATTAACTTGTCCTACATCCCCACTATCAATCGCTTCTTTAATACCGGCCTGCAGGCCAACGCATAGCATTGCAGCAAAAAAGCATAAGTATTTGAAGATCTTCACAGCACCCCCAACTTTTCGATCTTTTCTTACCTAGCAATTACTTTCGCGCCATGCTCGCGTAAAAACTTTATGCATTTCGCATTGTTAAGCTGTAGCGCAAGAGCAAAAGGCGTTTTTCCGCTAGGATCTGTTGCATTAATATTTGCGCCATGATTCACCAGCAGGTGCAAAGTCCCAACTCGATCCCTATTTATTGCAGCATGTATTGGATATCTATAAAACACTTCATTAGTAGGTATATTTGGATTGGCACCAGCCTTGAGAAGACGCCAAACAATCTCTATTAAGGATCCTCGTTCAATTGCAAAGTATAAAGCAGTCCATCCATTTTCATCATAAGCGTTGATATCGCCCTTTTGATCAGCAAGAAGATCCTTAACCAATCTTTTTTTATTTTCGCGAACCGCTTGAATCAAATCTTGTTCCCACTGCTTCTTTTCTTGGTCGCTTACTTGTCGCCCACTCCCCATCCCCCACATCTGTCCGCAGCACAATGTGCTGGCGAGTGTAACGAAAAGGGAAAGGGTGCGTAGTGTAGAATTCATATTTTTCCCTTCAGTTCTTTTCTTCTTTAATAACTAACGGGGACATCTCTCCAATCATCATCACCGGTTGATTGTTGTGGTTGTTGACCAGGGGTAGCACTCATACCACTGCTTGGTTGTAATGCACGAACTGCTTCCTCAGAACGAGCCATTTGCTCGGGAGTTTGCCCATACCGATTATCATTGTTAGTCAAACTTGCTTGAGCACCCCTCGCAAGAAGATATTGAATAATAGCTGTATATTGACCGCTTGAATCTCTCGCAACAGCATTATGCAACGGCGTAAGACCTTCATTATCGACCATATTGGGATCAGCTCCATTGCTAAGGGCATTTACGACCCCATTGTAATCGCAAGATTTAACAGCGTTATAGAGAGCTATATTTGCTGGCGTATGTGCAGATGGTGTCCACGCATAAAATTTACTCAGAACCATCCCACCAACCAACACTGCGCTACACAGCAACAATCGTGTAAATGTATTCATAAAATCTCCCTTCTATAATTCTTATTAATAGCCCCAACTTTGACCTACAGGTTGCAGGCCCCAATTAGCTTGTGGATCTTGAGCGCCCCACTGAATTAAAAGCCCAGCAATTTGAGCGCCATCAGTACGTTGTCGAGCATAATCGAGAGGAGTATAACCGTTATACATACTATTGAGCTCCCAGGTCACGGCTTCCGGATGTGTCTGCAAGTATTGTGCAATATAGTCATATGACATACCTTCTATGACCGCCTGAAACAAATGATTTGGATAGCTGACACCACCACCGCTTCCAGGACCACCAGCCCTGCTTTCTACTATCATTCTATCATTCCACCGGCCAGTATCGCCAGGCACAGCATCAAACGCGTTAAAGTGTTCATAAACACCCCTTTGCTTAGGCATTCAAAGTTTACAAGTTGTTCAGATTCTAGTTTTAGTTTATTTAATAATTTGACTAATAGTCAATTGTTTTGATATAAAAAATGGGTTTCTTTATATATTTAATATATTTAGCTTTCGAACGATCATGCACGAAGTGCAGATCGTGAGATAATCTCATATTTTGTCAGCCCCCAAAACCCTTATCCCGGGTTAGAGGGGCGAGGTTGCACCCCTGGACCCCTGTGGCTCAAACAGGTTGCGCCTCTGGCGCAAAACTCGCCAATATTGATGGCGCTATAAATCAAACGAGCATTCTGCGCTATGCGCAAGAACGCTCGAAAAAAATACACCTTCCCAAAAACCACTATCTATTGCCGCATCTCTTTGCCATCATCAACCGGCACCACCACCTCACACCCCATCCGTTTCTGGTGCAAAAGCGCCATTACCCCAGCAAGACTATTCCCCGATCCAGCAACAAAAACCTTACGCACGTCCTGCGGCGTAACAAATGTCAGTAACTCCACAACTTCAGCAAGTAACGCCGCCGTATCATCATGCCCCTGTTGCGCCGCCAACGAAAAAGCATAATCAATTTGTGCATACGCCCCATATTCAAGTAGCCGTCGCACAAGCACCGTATTACCCGCTTCAGCCGCATACACCAGCGCCGACTTTCGCTCATTATTGATCGCATTAAAATTGATCTCCACGCACCCTGCCAGCAACT
>JAHFBS010000051.1 GCA_023249895.1 bacterium
AGCATACATTTCGTCCTGATTCTAATGAAATTTCACGTTCGCTTGAGTCTCCGCCCAAAAGAACAGCAACGCGAATTTTTGGGGCTGTTGATGAATCATCCATGTTCGCCCTTTTGTTTTGTGCAACGGTGTATATGCCGTATGCATGTAATTCATTTTCAATAAGAAAGTTGATTAAATCGGTGTGACTCATCCCGACTTCTGCAGCTTGGTGAAATAAGAATGTTGAAGGAGACATGCCGGTGAGTGTATTGGGATCAATGATAACAACACGGCCATCGGTGGTTAAAAAACCATCGATGCGCGATATGGTCGAAAAGTGCAGGAGTTGCGTTACTTCGCGGCAGGTTGTGGTGATACGTTGCTGTTCGCTCTCTGTGCAACGAGCCGGAGTTATTTTGAGCGCTTTGCCCGGCATATATTTTTGTTCATAGTCAAAAATATGCGTTGAACTATCGGTAACCACTTCAGTGATTGGTAAATTAAACCATTCTCGCTGTACGATGCCGTCATGATTGTTGATTCGTTCAAGCGATACGCAGACAAATTCCATGCCGGTAAGTTTTTCCTCGATAATGACATCTTGAGTGCGTCGTTGATCGACATTGCTTGCTGCTTTTATTGCGGGAAGAAGTTCTTCAGGCGTAAAAATTACGGCAATTCCTAAACTTGATCCTTCATGCGAGGGCTTGATGACGATCGGTAAGTTGACGTGTGCTTGCGCAAGTTGCTCAAGAACCTGGTCTGTAGTAACCGCATTTATTTCATGTGCTGCGATGGTAATGCCGCGAGGGACATCAATATTGTTCGCCGCAAGAACCGATTTCTGCATGGCCTTATCCATGCCCAGTGCACTACCAAAAACTTTGCTTCCTAGATAGGGAATTTTAAGAACTTCAAGCATTCCCTGGATCGTGCCATCTTCGCCATAGCGACCATGAACTGCTAAATAAACAAAATCAATCAAAGTTTTGAGCTTGTCCCATGAAACAAGCGTTGCTTCTTTATCAAGTCGATGGAAAAAATCTGCTATCTTGCCACGATGCAAAAAGTGAGGCGGCAGGATATACAGCTTGCCTTGTTCTGTCTGAAAAATAGGAATAATCGTGTAACGTTGTGTGTCCAAATGGTCACAAATAGTACGCCCAGAATTAAAAGAGACTTCGCGTTCTATCGAACGCCCTCCCATAAAAACGCCAATACGAAGTTTTGTGTCAATCACGAGTGGTATCCTTTAGCGAAGTGACGTATATAATTTTTTAAGTGCTTGAACAGGATCAGAAGTATCAAAGATAGCAGAGGCTACAGCGACTTGGTTAACGCCATGCGCTGCGATCTTGCCAATATTGTGTTCATTAATCCCCCCATCCATGCAAAGCGTAATTTCTTTGTTGTATTGTTTTTTCAATGAAAGTATGGGGTTTATTTTTTCAAGAGTTTCAGGAATAAATTTTTGGCCAGAAAATCCCGGCTCAACTGACATGAGTAATACTGCGTCGATATGAGGGAAAATTGCGTTGAGCGAAGAAATGTCAGTTTTTGGATTAATGGCAACGCCTGCTTTAAAGCCCTGATAATGGATTGCCTGAATAAATTCACGTTGCTGCTTTTCGTCCGATAATGTTTCTTGATGGAAAAAGAGCACATCTTTGGGCATGTTTTCTGGCTGATAATTGAGTGCGGGTGTTTGAAGGTGTAATGGGATGGTTTTGTCTTGGTGTAAAAAGAGAGCTCTTTGTGAAGGTGCTTCAAAACGTTCAAGCCAATGTGTTGGCTCATCAACCATAAGATGAATATGCAGCGGCAACGTGGTTGCTTTTCTAATTGCGTTTGCAAATTGAGCGCCCCAGGTAAGATTGGGGACAAAATGATCATCCATGATATCAATATGGTACCCGTGGCACACCGTATCTAATTGTGCAATCGTTGTGCCAAGATTAAGCACATCAGAAGAAATAAGTGATGGATAAATTTCCATGTCGGCTCCCCCGCAACGAAAATAGGGCGACTAGGCACTATGTAGTAACAACGACACCCATTTTTACCGCAGTTTCAAGGCCCTGTAAAGAACGTTCAACAAAATGTGCGATAGGGTGAATAGAATTGCAACTAAAGAGGAGAACAACGGTAGATCCCCCAAAAGCAAAATATCCGCATTCATCGCCTTTGCGGTAATTTTTACCAGGGGTGTAGGTAGATACTATCGAACCGACGAGCATGGCGCCGACGGGGATCATGGCAATTTGCCCATGAGATGCTGTTTCAAGCATGATCAGATGACGTTCATTATCAAGAAGAGGATGGGCATCGTTGCCAAAAGCTGCTGGATTGACCGAT
Source organism: bacterium (assembly GCA_023249895.1). Classification (GTDB taxonomy): domain Bacteria; phylum Babelota; class Babeliae; order Babelales; family RVW-14; genus UASB124. The sequence continues at coordinate 2,338 of JAHFBS010000051.1, forward strand.
TCAAGTAACCCATGGATGACGCGTGGCTGCTGGGGTGTGCAATCAAGAGGAAAATGAATGCGATGATAGTCCTGCGGCGCAAGTCTAAAAATCATCATCACGCCATCAGCAAACGAGCGTGCAAGCGCTGCATCTTTGAGGAAGTGCTCAAGATTAAAAGCTTGCTGTTTGATGTAAAAAATTGTATCGGTTTCGATATGAGGAACGACGCAGAGATTGCCATCAACGGGAGCCACAATGTGTTCTGGATTACGGTCAATAGGACGAGTTCCCGTTTTGAGTTTGCGCGTGAAAAAATCGTTAAACGAGGTATAGCCACCAGTTGGGACAATATATTCACCCATGCTCATACGATGCTGCTTGATGAAGGGCTGAATACGTTTTCGGCTGAAACGGCTATTCATGTACAGTGCAACACATTTTGCCAGCCAGTGCGCACGAAAAATTTTTCTTAGTAATTTACCAGTTGTGGTGGTGTAGAGAAAATTGAGCATTTTGTGGCATGGCATACGAGGTCCTCTTTCTGATCAGAACATGGGCAGCCATTCTACCACGAATGGGACGCAAAGCAATGGAATATTAATGTTTGGCAAGATTATTGATGACGTTTTGTTTTAAGCGTTCGGTCAAAAGCGGAATTTTTTTAGCCAAATAAACATTGAGGAGTGCAAAGAGTTCATCAATAAACTGATTTGCTTTGGTAGGCGATGCCATAAAAGTACGTGTGAGCTCATCGCGATTGAGAGAAGTATTGGTAGCCATGAGTTCGGTGAGGAGTGGCGATTGTTGAGCAAGTTTTGCTAACTCTTCTTGATCCATTTCTTCAAAAAGCAGCGCGCAGAGATGGGTAAGATCTGCAGGTGTTTGATCGTTGGTTGGTTGTTTTGTTTGGTTGCTAGTATTGGAGGTATGAGCTGGTTTGTGTGAGACAGATAGTTGTGCTGCTGTGGCAAGAACCGTACCAATAACATTAAGAAGGCCCTGTTGTTTTGCTGCTTGATCTTCTGCAGTTAAAAGTTCACTTACCTGGTTGCAAGATTGTGCCAACCCGAGCAGCACAATAGAAAGTGAGTGATGCTTTTTACGCGTAAGCATATCGGTTTCAGGTTCTGACGCGCACAGCGGTGTGATTATGAGTCCGGCAAGAATGGCGGGTACATATAATAACTTCATATGATTCCTCTCCTTTGTCTCCCTTTTTACCACACTATTTTTTCAAGCGCTATTTTAAACCATGCCGTATACTTTTGAGGATTCTGTTTGATCTCATCATGTAGTTGTTTGACCGGAATCCAGGCAATTGAGGCAACTTCTTCTGGATTTGGATGGATGACCCCATCAAAAAAGCCAAAGAAAACATGGTCGAATTCGTGTTCAAAAAGCCCATCTTCGTCAAATTTAACTTTATAGATGAAATATGTTTTATAGCGGAGTGGGCAGTCAAAACCAAGCTCTTCTTTTAAACGACGATGTGCGGCATCAAGAATATTTTCTCCTGGCCGTGGATGGCTACAACAAGCATTAGTCCACAGTGCACCTGAATGATATTTTGACAGCGCGCGCTGATGAATGAGCATGTCACCGGCTTGATTGAAAATAAAGATCGAAAAAGCGCGATGAAGAAGCCCTTCATGATGAGCCTGGAGCTTTTCTGCGCGGCCTATTTCATGATCATTTTCATCAACCAAAATGACATATTCTTGGGCCATGTGCTTACTCCAACCTCTGCTGAGCAGGAATCGGTTGTGAAAATTCGATATGATCATCAGTCATGGGCTGATCGTGTACTAAAAACATAAGTGAAGTAAGTGATATTCCTGCATGATGGATGGTTTTAAAGAGGCCTTCGATGACATACCATTTTTTAAGAATTGATTGTTCTGGCAAAAGAAAGCTGCGGTCAAACGATACAAAGGCTTCGTTACCAGATGATGAAAAAACAACCGATTCAAGAATGCAATTATGAGGAATGAGTTGTTCGCCGGCAAGGGTCATAAGCCATTGTTTTATCAATTGTCTGAGTGCTTGCTCCTGATTTTGCTCATTCCACACAATTGATGCTTCTTCATGATGCCATCCACCTTTGTTCCAGTAGAATATGCGTATATTTTTCTTACTGGTTACGCTTTGTGGCGTTTGTTGAGTTGCTGGCGGTTGGGTATAGGTAAATTGAATAATAAGCCAATTGCGTTGTATCAAAAAGAAAATGATGCCAGCAATACTGCACAAAAATAAAATAATGATAAAAGATTTTGTTTTCACAGGTTACATTCACCCAGGCCCATGGCCTTTAAATCAGCTTTTCCGCTGGTACTTTTACGATACGAGTCTTCATCCATATGAAACGTCGAAAATTCCAATACCTCTGCAGGTGTAAGTGCGGTGATACGATGCCACATAAACGGAAGTATGTGCATAGTATCGCCTGATTGCATAATACGACGTTCAATTTTCTCTTGATATTCGGTATCAAGAACAACAGTGCCCGACTGGATGTAAAACGTTTCATCTTTAATTTTATGTTGATGCATTGAGCATTGATACCCGGCTTTAAAAACAAGCTTTTTGCCACAATATGCATTAGTGTTGGCAATCCATTCCTCATGCCCCCATTCCTTGTCGACCAGGTTAACCAGTTGGGATGGATTTACCGGATATCCATTTTTAACAAGAGCTGATATTTTTTGTGTAGTAGTTAGCATGAAGCGTCCTTATGCTTAAAGTTCAAAACGTGTAAAATTTCCAACGGTAATAGAATTTTTAAGATGTGTTTTGAGATACAGTACAATGCCTTCAAGTGATGTTCTAAGCAATGATGCATAATGTGCTGGTCGTTCACGGGTATCACGGACGACCCGGTGCATATCATGCCAGGCATAATCGGTTGAGTGTGGTGATACTTCTGTAGTACTAAAGGTGGTAAGTACAATAATTGCATGTTCTTTGCCGAAAACCTCATGAAGCTCGCCGTGGAGTCCCAGTGATTGCAAATAATTGTTGGCAGCGGTGTATACTGTAGACGCTTGGCCGTCATGCACAAGACAGGGCGTATTCCAGGTGCGGATCCCCGTTGCGTCGTCATAATGTTGGCGGAGAAAAATTTCACCATTATCATTGATAATAAACATTCCGATCGTTATCTGTTCCTGAGTAGTACTCTTCATGGTACCTCCGCCCCTTGCGACGCCGTTGCGTCTTCTCTTCAAAATTTCTAAATCTCCTCTATTTTTACGAAAACAATAACCTGGCGTCAAATAATTATTGTTGGAGTTGATTAATTCCTTGAAGGGCTTGATTAAGTTCAGGGTAAACGCGGTTATTTTTTTGAAGCTCTTTGAATTGTGTGCTTTCGCGTAATAGATGTTCAATGACAGGATTTGGGCTGACAATAAAAACGTTTTTACCTTTGTCTGAGAGCGTTTGTACAATTTCGCTAAACGCTTCAACTCCATCAAGGTCTATAAAATAGACATCGCGGAGTTTAAGAACAACGTTGGTGAAGTCCTCTGAAATATTTTCAAGCTGCGCAAGATGCGATTGTGCATTAATGTAGGCTAATTGTCCTTTAATGGCATAAACGAGCGTATTACCGCGGCTTGTTGTCTGTTTTTGATCGGTAGGCATCTCTTCTTCGCGCCCTTTGATGATAATTTCATGATAGCCGGTCGAAAGTCGTTGCATCATGAGCAACATGGCAATGACGGCGCCAAGTAAAATGCCAATGATGGCGTCTTCGTATACGGTAAAGAACGCGACGATAAGAGATATGGCAATATTCTTTTTGTCGATACGGTACATGTACCAGAAATGCTCTGTTTCAAGCATGCCAGTTGCTATGTAAACAAGGATTGCAGCAATCACCGCAAGCGGAAGATATTGAAATGAGCTCAAAAAGCAGAGTGACGCAAGTGCAATAAAGATACTGCTGATGCCGGCGGATATTTTGTTGGTACAGCCACTTCTAATATTAAGTGACGTTCGTGCAAGCGCTGCCGTTGCAGGAAGCCCTCCTGCAAAACCAGAGGCAAGGTTGGCCAAACTGAGTCCCAACATTTCTTTGCGTCTATTATGTTTTGTTTTAGTAACCCCATCGGCGATACGTGCAGAAATCATAGTTTCAAGGATTGATATTGCTGCGACTGAAACCGAAGGAAGTAAGTAGGCAAGATTAAACTTTAATGAAGGCAGTTGAAAAAGTG
>JAHFBS010000052.1:0-5098 GCA_023249895.1 bacterium
GAAAATATCTTGCGCAATCATTACGATTTGTTGGGATGCCCTATCTCGTTTATTGTTAAAGGATCGGCGTAATGGCCCTTCTTTCCGTGCACAGCTTGAGCCAAATTCTGGGACGCAAGCAAATCCTTTCTTCAATAACCTTTCATGCTGATGCCGGACAGGTTGTAGTTCTTTTAGGGCCTAATGGAGCAGGAAAAACAACGCTGCTCAAAAGCATCATTGGCATTCTTCCTACAACACCAAGCACCGAGCAATCCCAAGAAAAAAATGCGCTTTTTTTTGAAGATGAAATCATTAACGACTGGCCTATTTATCTACGCATACAAGCAGGCCTATTGTACGTTCCACAGCACAGCTCGCTTTTTCAATCAATGACGGTGTACGAAAATCTTGCCATTGTCTATCACTATCATCAGGCATGGCAAAATAGTGAACTCAAGCAGTTCAATGAAGAAGTTGATCATTGGCTTAACGTTACCAACCTTACGCCTACGCTCAAACAACCAGCTGGAACACTTTCGGGCGGGCAAAAGCGTAAGCTTGAAGTAATTCGTGCCCTTTTAATGAAACCAAAAATGCTTCTTCTGGATGAGCCATTTGCAGGCGTCGACCCAAAATCAATTTACGAACTTAAAACTATTTTTACCAATATGGCGCATGATGGCATTGGGGTTGTTATTTCTGACCATCATGTTGACCAACTTCTTTCTATAGGGCAAACCGTTTATGTCATTATCGGCGGACGCGTAGCAAGTTCCGGAAGTATTCGTGAAATTCTTGAAAATACGTACACTAAGGAGAGTTATCTCGGTACGCAATTTTATGAAGAAATGGCGCAACGTTTTTTGCATGAGAAAGGATCATAATGGAGATCAAAATAACGTTTCACAATATGCCACATTCACCAGTTCTTGAGCAGCATGCACACCAGAAGTTACAAAAAATCGAAGAGGTTTTAAAAGCTCAAGCGCATCAAACACCATTCACCATCACCATGTGGCTTACTGCAAATAAGCAACATCCTCATCACTCGGCAAAGCTGCATGTTAAAACCCCCTGCTTTGATGTTAATACGGGGCATGAAGGGCCAGATATGTACCTTGCCATTGATACCACAATCGACAAAATGATTTCGGTCATCAAAAAAGAAAAAGAACAATTGACCGAAAAAACACACAAGCCTGAAACACCTAAAAAGAATTTTTCTCGCTAACGGTTCAACCAATTCCATAGAACAATAAGATTGTTTTAATAACAAGCGGTACCACGCTGATACCACACGTGGTACCTATTAAATTTTTAAAACGCCCCCATAAGCTTGCTTCTTGTCCCGGCACCATAAGCACATACACAAATATCACACCGCATCCAAGCGCAGCCAATGCAATCGCCCAACGCAGCGAGAGCCAAATTCCAATCGCTGTTATAAGATTGAGCATCATCAAAAAGTAAAACGCCTCATCAAGCCGTTGATCGCGTCGCGCCCAGCGTGGTGTTGGAATAAAACGCCAACGATGATAATAAAACAACGCGCCGATAAGCCAACAGAGCCAAGCAATGACATTAAACCATAGGAAAATTTTGGCCAACGGTGCCGCAGCAAATGAGTTACACAACCGCTCCCATTGCCGCTGGCTATTTTCAAGCGCAACAAATTCTTGCTCAAGGTTTTGCGTTTTTGGTTGCACATAGCTTGAAGATGGCATGGTAACAACTTTTGGCATTACCAATGGCTCTGAGGCTACTGGCGCATGCCGCGCCAACGAGCACGAACACATAAAAGGCCCGACAGATCCATCGGTTCTAACCACAAAGCCTGAAACATAGATCAACGATAGTTCTTCTTTTAACTGCTGCGCCGATGCATGATAATCGCTTGCAAGCCACCCGGCAAAAGGCCCAACCAGCAATCGCTTGCGCTTTTTAAAAGCTTCAACATAAACGCTTGTTGGCTCAATAAGTGGATGCCACGATTTAAGCGTCATAGCAGAACAATCAGTTGAAAATTGCAATGAATTTTTGAGTACTCCTGATTCATTAGCCGCAAGCCCAATACGGACCCAGATACGGTTGGAACGTATCATGTCATCAGCATCATTGGTAATAGTAACCGTCACAGGAGCGCACGGAAGAGCACACAACACAATCGCCATTATCATTAAAAACTTAATCTTTTTAATCATCATATTCTTTAACTCTTTACTTCGGCATACCAACTTTTGGTATGGTCATAGAGATTTTGGAAATAGCCCTCATCATCATAAGGAGTTTAAAATGAGAAACTACTCTACAAAATTTTTCCTGAGCTTACTACTTGCAACACTCTTTTGCCTTGCAATGCCAAAAAGCCAGGATACCCAGCCCCGACTTGTTGCCGTTATCATCATTGATCAATTTGCCTATCATTATATTCCTAAACTTCATACTCATTTCCGTTATGGATTTAAAGAACTTTTTGAAAAAGGCGTTGTTTACACACGAGCCTATCACGCTCATGCAGTTCCTGAGACAGCTCCAGGGCACCATGCCCTAAGCACGGGAACACTCCCCTCTATTCACAGCGTTATTTTGAATGAGTGGTTTGATAGTCATGGCAAGGGTACCTTTTATGGATATCCTTCACTTCAGCCAACAGAAGATGACAACAAATATAACGCGCTCTCGTGCACCCAGACACGTGTCGATGGGCTTTCGGATCAATTTGTTATGGCAAGCACTAACGATACTACTCACCATGCGCTCGCACTTTCACTCAAGCCACAACCAGCACTATCGTGCGCTCAACGCCTCGGCAAAGCTGTATGGTTCAACGAATACACCGGAAATTTCATTTCCAACGCCAATTATTTCGCTCAAACACCTTCATGGTTGAATGACTTCAATCAAAAGTATCAATTACCCAAACTTACCTCAGTAACCTGGCATTGCTTGTATCCACCGCACGATAAAGCCTATGACTTCCCTTACATTGATAACTATGATTTTGTCAGTTTGAGCAAGCCAATGATTGGCGGAATGCCCATTCCTATTAAAGACGTTGAATCTTTTTATAAAATTGATGATAGCAAGCACCAAGAACACACCGCATATTCGCTTTTTCTCAAAACCCCTCATGCAAGCAAAGCACTCATAGAATTAGCAAAAGTAGCGCTTGATGAGACCTTCAAAAGCAACAAAAAGGACCGTCTTCTATTGTGGCTCTGTCTGGGCAATCTTGATCTTTTGTGTCACTACTATGGACCTCATGCACGAGAATCAATCGATACTATTTATCACTTTGATGAACAAATCCAAGATTTTATGAATTATGCAACAAAATTGGTTGGCGCTGATAACTGCATGTTCGTTTTAACAGCCGACCACGGCATAGCTCCTGTTCCTGAAATTATGAACAAGCAAGGGATGTCACTTGCAAAACGCGTGCGCGCAAAAGATCTTATCTCGTCAATGAATGATCTCATTAAGAAAAAATATAACCTTGATGCCGTGGTAAGCATGTATGAGCCAACATTTTTCATTCTTAATAAAGACGCACTTGCTACCGTAAGCCAATCTATCCAACAATCAATTATTGCTGATATCAAGAACTTTCTTGCCCATCATGAAGGAATCAAACGCGTCTGGACGCAAGAAGAACTACGACAGGCAACGTTCCAACCAGATTCCCTTGAAAATTTCTATAAAAACCAGCTCTACAATAACCGATTTGGTGACATCATTTGCATGCCCGAACCTTATTGTTTGATATCAAATTATGCTGCTGGCACCAGCCACCTCAGCCCTTATGATTATGATACCCATGTCCCTCTTATCATCTATCACAAAGGAATTGAGCACCACGTCATTTCTCAAAAAGTATGGGCGGGCCAATTGCCGGGGACACTTGCGACCATGCTTGGTATCAACCGTCCGGTAGCATCTAACTGCGAGATATTACCGGGGATAGCCTGAGGATAACAGAGAGCCTCTTTACATTTTTTCTTAATGTGTAACTCTTAGTGCTGTTTTCTCGCATTTTTAATGGATATTAGCGGTATTTTTTCCAAACGACGCATCTAATTCTATAGGGGTTTTCGATGATTGCATTGCTGAAAAAGTTCACGGGCATCAAAGGCAAAGGTGAGTCGTTTGATAAAATTCTTGGCTATTGGCTTCCTGAACTTGTTTCGCAAATCATTCTTATAACTCTTCCTTCACTCGTCGATTCATTGGTCGTTGCCCAACTTGGTTCCATTACCGTCTACGGGGCTCTTGGAATGGGCTCGCATGTAATGCATGCACTCAATAAACTCGGTGAAGCTATTCCTGTTGCAGCTACCGCCATTATCGGCCGTCATAATGGCGCTGGCGAATATGAAAAATGTGGAGAAGATCTTGGAGACACCTTTTGGACTACCTTCATTCTTGGTTTTGCTCAATTTACCTTCTTTTATTTCTGCGCCGCAGGTTTCTATCACTGGCTTGGGGTACCTGAAGACATGGTTGTCCATGGCACGCCATTTTTAATGCTCAAATCATTTGGTATGTGGTTAGCCTTTATCACCTTTGGACTTTTGAGTTTCATTCGTGCGGTGAAAAATACACGCGTCCCCATGCTTGTATGTCTTGTCGGTATTGTTACCTTTATTTTCTTTGATTATGGACTGGTACTTGGAAAATTTTGGCTTCCTCGTCTTGGACTTTTGGGTTCATCAGTCGCCACAGTTATTGAGTATGGATTCATGGCAGGCATTGCATTGTTCTACATTTTGACTAACCCTGATTACAAAAAATATTTCGCCAAAATCTTTTTCTCCGTATTTAATGCAGGACGCGCATTAAATTTGCTTAATCTCAGCTGGCCTATCGTTATTGATAAAACAACGATAGCGCTTTCTTATATTTGGCTCGCCAAACAAATTGCGCATCTGGGAACTCAGGCAATTGCTTCATTTGATGTCATTAAAAATCTTGAACGCATGGCGTTTGTTCCGGTTATGGCATCAGCAACCATTATTACGTTTTTAGTCAGTAATCATCTGGGCGCACGTGATTATGATGGGGCAACGGCAACGATCAAAAAACTTTATTTGTTTTCATGTATCACCGAACTCATATC
>JAHFBS010000052.1:5108-6533 GCA_023249895.1 bacterium
TTGTTCCTAAATGCTACGTATTGCGTCAGCTTTTTTGATCCGGCCAATAAACTTACTGTTTTTGCTGCAGCTGCGTTAACTCCTATCAGTTTGTTAGTGTTTTTCGATTTTACCCAAGTATTTTTGGCAGGCGCACTGCGCGGTGCCGGCGATGTTAAAACGGTTATGTGGACACGCGTTATCGTCTGCGGCGTTTTTTTTGTCCCCCTTTCTTCGTATTTTAGTTCCTTACCTAACATCAGCAATTTAATGAAATTTGTTTTTATTTATGGCAGCTTTTATGTCACTACTGGTATCATTGGACTTGTGTATCTTTTACGCATTAACAGCCACAAGTGGCATCAGCAAAAAATTTAAGGAGAAGCGCTATGCCGACCATTACCAGGCAAGAACTTATGCATATTGCCAATCTTTCAGCGCTTAAACTTGAAGATCATGAAATTGATCTTTTTACGCAACAGATTCAAACCATACTCGCCTACATCGATCAACTTCAATCAGTAGCGGTCACCACACAAGCCGCAAGCGTAAGAAACATTAACATTCTTCGTGATGATGTTGCGGTAAAAGGCGACGCCAAGTCTGTACTCGCACAGGCACCACAAGTTGATGACGTCTTTTTTGCCGTACCTAAAATTCTTGATGAAAAAAAGTCTGAGGGATCGCTATGAACTCAACCATCACCCTCAAAGAGCTTAAAGAAAAACTCGATCGCAAAGAACTTACGCCACAAGATGTTACGCGCTTTTATGCCGATCGCATCAAAAAACATAATCCTCAGCTTAATGCAGTCATCGAAACGTTTGATGATGTTGTAAGCGATACACAATACGTACATACCTCCGAAAATTCACTTGGAAGCGTTCCTTGCGTTCTTAAAGACAATATCTGTCAAAAAAATCGTTTAACCACTGCTGGCTCAAAAATATTATCCAATTATCGCGCTGCCTATGACGCCACCGTTACCACACGTATTACCGCAGCAGGAGCACGTCCACTTGGACGCGGCAACTGTGATGAGTTTGCGATGGGGAGCTCAGGCGAATATTCTGCCTATGGCGCTACCAAAAACCCTTGGGATCTAGAAAGAGTCCCTGGTGGTTCAAGTTCTGGACCAGCTGCCGCAGTTGCTGCAGGGATGGTACCGTTTGCCCTTGGCACAGAAACTGGTGGATCTGTTCGAACACCGGCAAGTTTTTGCAATCTTGTTGGCTTATATCCTACCTATGGGCTTGTTCCCCGCTATGGCGTCATCGCCTTGGCCTCCTCAACTGATCAGGTCGGCCCACTCACGCGTACGGTATATGATAACGCATTAGTGCTTTCGGCCCTTGCTGGCGCTGATGCACATGATACCACTTCGTTGCAACAACCGCCCCAAGATTATACACGTTCTCTTGATGGTAAATTACCTGCCAATCTTAC
>JAHFBS010000053.1 GCA_023249895.1 bacterium
AGCACCAATGCGAGGATCTCCTGAGATGCCTCGTTTTATTTCTTCGATATCGGCTCCGACTTTATCAGCAAGTTGTCCTAACTGATTCATAAAGCTAATGCGTAGTGCAAGCATGGTGTTTGCGGCATATTTGGTAAGTTCTGCTGACTCAATATTCATCACCACAAATTGATTTTTATGATGTATGAAGGGCTGATATACATCATAAAGAGTTGCTGCAACATTGCCGTTATCGGTGCCAATGACAATCCGATCGGGGTTCATGAAATCATTTAAGGCATCGCCTTCTTTTAAGAATTCTGGATTTGAAGCAACATCAACGCCCCATGAATAACCGCGTATGGCAAGCTCATGATCAATAATTTTTTTTACGTTACGTGCCGTGCCAACAGGAACGGTTGATTTATTGATGATGACTGCAGGTCGTTCAAGAGATCGTCCAATTTCTTGTGCTGCTTGTTCGACATAAGAAAGATCCGCTGCACCATTGGGACGTGAAGGAGTGCAAACGCAATTAAAAATAATATCAGGATGTCCAGCAAGCCCGTGGCCGATAGATGGTACAAAGGTAATAGTCCCTTTTGAAAGTGCCTGGGTAACAATGACATCAAGTCCTGGCTCAAAAAAGGGAATATGCCCGTGAATGAGAGCGTCTATTTTTTGTTGATTGTTTTCGATGATGGTAACTGCATGTTCTTTATGAGCAAAACATGCACCAGTAACGAGTCCTACGTATCCGGCCCCAATAATTGCAAGCTTAGACATATCCAGTCTCCTTTTTTGGACTATGCGTTGCTGATAGTGTGCCAAAATTCGTAGGTTTTATCAGCAATGACTTCATGTGAATATTCTGCATGAGCGCGTATGCGCCCATGCGCTGCAAGTTTTTTTCTTAGTTCTTCATCCTGCATCAAACTTTGTAGTTTTTCAATGAGATCAGCTTCATTACGCTGCATAAAGATTAATCCAGAATCTTTAATGACATGAGGAATTTGTCCCGCATTACTCCCGATGACGGCTACGCCTGATGACATTGCTTCAATAAGGATGTGACCAAATTGCTCGCGCCATTGAGGGGTGTCATATGAGGGTAGAACCAAAATATCTAGTTTGCGCAGGTACTGTGCAATTGTTTCATGCGGGACCGGATTACAAAGTTCAATGCGATTAAGCATTTGCCGGTTAGCAATGAAGCTGTGCAAACGATTTTCTGCAGCCCCCTTACCGATGAAGGTGAGCTTCCATTGTGGAAAATTGGCGGCGATTTTCATAAAGGCGCGCGCCAAATAAAAAACACCTTTTTCTTCGGTAAGGCGTCCTATGTAGCCAACATATTTCTGAGAACGCGGGGTATTATTGTGATGATCTTCTGGTTTAAATACTTCTGGATTTACCCCGAGTTGCGGCAAAACAAGAATTGGTTTATTAAAGCCTTTTTTCTGAAGAAGCGTTTGAGCATCTTTATTTCCGGTGATTGCGCCATCAGCATGATGCATATTTATTTTTTCAATAAATTTTAGATAAAGGCGATTTTTTAGGGAGAGCTGTGGTTTCAGATTAATCCACGTAAAAAATACACTGCGTGCCTTGATCTTCAGGATGCGGAGAAAGAGATTAACTTGAAAGTAACAAAGCGCACCCGCGCCTTGTTCAACATGCACAATATCAGGACGAAATTTTTTAAGTATGGTGCGTAGCTGGTGTGACTTGTAGACATAAAGCAGTTCGTTGCCAGCCCCACGTGTATCGAGTGCGGTACAGGAGCAGTTGGGAGCAATTTGTTCTATTCCTGGTGAAGCTTGATGAGAAAAGAGAGAAGAGGGCCATTTTTGTGGGTAAACAACAAGAATAGTAACGGTTGGATGTCGATAAGCGCAGAGCTTCCATTTATCTCTGTTAATGGGTGAAATATAAGTATGGCTTATGACCAATACTTTCATACAGCATCCTGATAATTGGTGGAATAAGAGGTACGGATTGTTGTGCTTGGGTGTTTTTTATCACATTTTTCAAACCATGTTGTTAATTCTGGATATACCGAGCAAAGTCCTTGCTTAAAAAGTGCATGGCTTGCGTTACGTGAAAAATTCTTTTCAATGAATTTACGTCCATTGTCTGAAAGTTTTTTCTGAAGTTCAGGATCTGTTAATATTTTTTCTGCATGAAGTGCCATGGAATTATCATCGTCAATTGCCACTAAATAGCCGGTATGATCATTGATTACATAGTCATGCGTTCCGCCACAATCGGTAGCTATAACCGGAGTGCCATTAAGCAATGCTTCAAGCCCGACAATACCAAGCCCTTCCTGATATGACGTAATAAGCAACACATGTGCTCGCCGGTACAGCGCATAAAGATCTTCACTGGCTATTTGTCCGGTAAAAATAACATTGCGTAACGAAAAGAAATTATCAAAAGCTTTCATGGTTCTTGGTGAAGGCTTCATGCCAACGATGTAGAGCTTGGTGGTGGGCATGCGATGCCAGATTTTTTCAAAAACGCGCAACAGCATAGAAAGATTTTTGCGTGGGTCGCTAAAACGGCCGACTGCAAGAATGATTTTTTCATCTGATCGCTGGTGGGACTGCGGAGTTTTTATACCATCAAGAGGGTAGCTACACAGCATCATGTTTTTATGAGAATGCCCAATGATTTTTTCAAATTTTGCCAGCGCGTAGGTGCTAATGCCAAGGATGCAATCCGCGCGCGTAAGAATTTTTCTCTCAATCATATTCATCCATGGGTGTGCTGCAGTATTGATAAGAGCTCGCAATCCATGAAGTTGTTTAACTCTTTCTTGACGATCTTCGTCATAAGGAGTTCCGATCCAGAGCACAAATTTTTTGTTGAGCGCCAAGAGTGGATGGGCAGCAAGACAGGTTCCGCTTACAACAAAGAAATAATCGTAATCTTTGAGCAATTCTTGCCAGGCTGGACCGGTAAAAACGTAGTGTCCGGGCTCCCAAAATGACCATCGTGTACCCACTTCAACGCTATTCATGCCAAAATGAGAGAGCGGTTTTACCGTTGAGGTGAATTTGAGTGAACGAAGTTTGGTGGCAACTTCAGGCTCAAAACCAAGAAAAAATACCCGTGGTTCAAAATAGTGCTCACAGAATTTATATGCGATTTTGAGGCACGAAAGAACACCGCCGTAATTGTAGGTATTACGGAGTGATAAGATTGCAATTTTTGGTTTTACGGATGTGTGCATGATGCAGATGTTATCCTTTCGCCATTTTTGTGTGCAACAAAGAAGATGTCTGATGATAATCTATCTGCATTAATGATATGCAGACGACGTAAAGCGCCAATACATTTTTTAATAAAAGGGCGCATGTGTGGGGCAAAAAATTCAGCGAAAATAGTCGGGGGGACTATTCCTTGTGCTGTAAGGTAATCGACAATAAAATTTTCTTGCTCAAGTGCGGTTCGCAGTGAACTGAGCGTGTAATAACGTTTATGTGTAAGATCTGTACGATGATAAAACGTGACATTGTAGGTAGGGAGAAAACCGTCATCATTGTGAGGAACTGACCCTATAAGTATGCCGTTGTGACGACAAATGCGACTAAGTTCATGAATAAGCTGATGTTCATGCGTGATATGTTCGATAATGTCGAACGCAAGAAGCGTATCAAAACTGTTATCAGCAAAAGGCATTGGTTGCTCCAGATTAGTTTGGATAAAGTCAAACCCTTGTGGATCCTGAAGCGCACAATGATCAACCGCAACAATATGTAAGTCTGAATTGATTTCTGCAAGCCATTGGCTGTAGTAGCCTCGTCCAGATCCGATATCAATGATATCATTTCCACAAAGATGACGCTGTATAAGATTCATTTTAATATCTGAGAGCTTCTTTTCGATCTGGCTTTTGTTCATGTGCAGATCCTTGCATCAAAATAACAGGACATGTTGCAAAATATTGTTGCAATTGCCGCGTGAGCGTAAATTCTTGCGCTTGTTGATGACCTTGTTGGGCAATGTGTTGACGTATACCATCATGCCTCAAATACAAGGTAACCTTATTAACGAGTTCTTCAAGATTTCCAAAACAAGCAATACTTTCTCCCTCTTTAAAGTAATCACACGCCTGTTCTGTTGTTCGTTGGGTGAGGAGAAACCCTCCGCTTGCAGGTACTTCAAAAGTTCGCATGTTATGAGACGTCATATTTTGAGTACGAATGAAATTAAGAATAATTTTTGATGATCGCAGCACTTTGATAAGTTTCTCATGATATATTGCTGCGCTACGAATGCATGATTTTAACGATAGATCGCGACATTCTTCCTGCCACCCGTTGCCCCAAATGGCAAGTGCAACATGAGGGCATTGGTGATGAAGTTGTGCTAGCCAGTGTTCTCGTTCTGGCTCCCAGGAGCCTACAAAGCAAACGTCGGCGGTATATGCTTCTTGCTCATGAGCCGCAAGGGTGCCGTGATTATTAAAGATAGTTTCATCATAGGCGAAGGGGAATGAGCATAGGTGTCGACATCCTGCAGAGATTAATGGGCTCATAAGCATTTTTGACCACGAGAGAAAACAGTCAATTTCAGGAAGCCGCTCAAGAACTTTGGCATTTGAGTTGTTGTTCCAGAGTGTAAATGGATTGTCGGTGTAAAAATTAATGATAGCGCATGATATCAGTTGTTTGATGCGACGAAGTGTTTGTGCGGCTATAGTCTCGGCTTTAATAAGAAATATTACATGGGGGCAAAATTTGTGGGACGCACGCACAAGCGCGGTGTCGTGATGGTGTTGTACATAGGCAAAAATTCCTGTTGGCCGTGTGTTATAAATTTCAACGGTGTGTCCCAGCACGATAAGCGCGCGTTGAAATGAGGTCGCATACGTATAATGCGTAGGGTCAGATGAAAATGCGCCCACCACAAGTATTCTCATATCGTGTCCTTGAGAAGTTTGGTGTATGCCTGATAAATGTTGTTGCCATAAATATCCCACGAAAATGCGTGTATGCGTTGTTGTCCGTGCTTGCCCATGGTTATAAGGTCATTTTTATGCTGATAGCACCAATCGATTTTTTCAGCTAAATCTTTGCTGTTATAAGCGTTATAGATTAAACCATGAACGCCATCAGTGATCAGTTCAGGCCCTGCGCTTGCGGTACTACAAATAACCGAAAGTCCACTAGCCATTGCTTCACCAATGACCATTCCAAATCCGTCTTCAAGTGAGGGCAGTACAAAAAGAGATGCTTGTTGATACAGCATGCGTAAGGTTGAGCGATCAACAGGCCCTGTAAATGTTACGTTGGAAGGAATGTTAAGACGAGAAATAATTGACGCAAAATCTTTTGTCATAGTCCCAACGAGTATGAGTTCGCAGTCTTTGGGCAAATTCAGTTTATTCCATGCCGCTAATAAATACTGAACACCTTTACGCAGTGAAATAAGGCCAACAGAAATTACGCGAAACTTAGGTTGAGAAGCAGCCTCTGTGGGTCTATTGTGCAAAAAATATTCGACATCGACACCACACGGAACCATAAGAACTTTATGGCCAGCGATTCCGTGAGCAATAAAACTACGTTGTGCAAATGAAGAAAGTGTCATGATGTAATCAGCATGCTCATACTCATTACACATTTTGGTAATAGTACGAGAATTGATTGGTGCGTAGTCCAATCTCCAGCGTTGATATTCTTCGTGCAGAATGCGTTGTTGTTCACGAATGTGACATGATCCTGATTCAATGACAATCGTAGCACCCCTCCTACGTGCAATCATCAGAGATTTCTCAGCGTAGTGGGCCCAGCCGACAAAAAGATCAAAAGAATCAAGAGATGTAAGCTTTTTGCTTACGTAACGATCGAAAAGATTATCTTTAAAGACGTTAAATTGTGCCGGTGCGATAAATCGTGCGAGCTGCAATTTTACAAAATAGTCATTGAACAGCTTACTGGTACGGTCAATATGAACAAGCGATGAGGGAATGCTGCTATCGTGTGCGGTGTAATCAAAGGTAAAGAGTTTGCAAAGACTTTTGCGGAGTGCCAATTGATAGGCCAAGTGATGAGCATGAAATCGTCCACCTGCTGAAACGACAACATTCATATGATGATGCGCCTGAAATAATCGATGGTGAGTCGTAAACCTGTTTCAAGATCGACAGAAGGCTGCCACCCCAATTTTTTTTGCGCGAGCGTTATATCTGGCTTGCGTTGCCGTGGGTCATCTGCAGGAAGTGCTTGATACACAAGAGGAAGCTCTGTTCCTAAAATATTCTGAATATGTTGCGCAAGTTCGTTAAGCGTGAATTCTGTCGGATTTCCAAGGTTTACAGGACCGGTGAACGAAGTGTCGCTTTCCATCATAGCGATTATTCCGTTAATAAGATCA
>JAHFBS010000054.1:0-3686 GCA_023249895.1 bacterium
TAAGCTCTGCGAACAGAATAGATCTCTTTCGCAACCTATCCGTACGTAGCATTTTGTAAGAAAGATTTTAGAATACGATATCCTTGTCATCCCGGGCAAGGACCCGGGATCCATGGTTATTTTATATAGATAGTAAGAACATGGAACCATTTGCTGTATACATCTTATGCAATAAACATAATGGTACTTTGTACATAGGTATTACCAATAACTTGCAGCGACGGATGTTGGAGCACAAAAACGCCGTTATAGAGAGCTTCACCAAACGATATGGTCTTACTCGGCTTGTTCATGTTGAATGGTACAAATATATCAACGATGCCCTAAGACGAGAAAAACAACTTAAGGGGTGGCAACGTCAATGGAAAATAAACCTTATCGAGCAACAAAATCCACAATGGCTTGATTTATACGATCAATTTTTCAAGCCTTGAGAGCTTGGATCCCGGGTCCTTGCCCGGGATGACAAAAAAACGGCCCATTATAGCTCGTTAAACAGCGTTCGAAAGAGATGTAATGTATCGAAGCATACGAACGATTCCTTACAACCGTTCCATTTCCTGCGCAATGCGTGCCGTTGCCTCGTCATAGGTTACCGAAGAATCAAACACTATCGGCGCACCTATTTTGACCGTCACCGTACCACGTTTGCGCGGGAAGATGCCGTTATAAGGCACAAGCTTTTCGGCACCAACAATTTTTATCGGCACAACTGGAACACCCATTTCAACCGCTATGAGCCCCGCACCGCGTTTAAGCGGCAACAGATGTCCAGTAGGACTCACCTTGCCCTCGGGAAAGAGTACCACCCAATTTCCCTTATCAAGCATCGTTCCTACATTGAGCAATCCACTCATCACATGATCATGTTCACGGCGAGGGAAGGGAAACGCATTAAAGAAAAGCTCTGCCAACCACCGCGCATACCAAAACTCTTCATACAAAACATCGTACGCTGCCGCAAACGAAAGTTTTTTGCGCAATGAGCGTGGTAAGGCTGCTTCAACAAAAAGGCCGTCAATCATCGTCACGTGATTGGGCATAAGAACAGCCGGTCGTTGCAGTGCTGTAAGATGTTCAAGTCCTTCAACGTTAATCTTGAAAAAAATGCGCGATAAAAAATTTATTTTTATTAATCCAATCGCTCGCAAACAACGGACCCAAGACCATGATGGCCACTTTTTAATCTGCGGCATTTTGACGGCAGGCTGTGCGGTGGCAATAATATGTTCAAGCTCGCCAACCGTCGTTTGCGCACGCAACAATCGTTCATCAACAAAAACATCATGCAACTCTTCAACACGCGTTATCAATTCAACACGCATAAGCGAATCAAATTTTAGATCATAGCCAAGTGTTGTTGTTGGTTTGATGGAGGCAGCCGGCACACCCGAAATTTCTGCCAACAAATTCACGAGCGGATTTGCCGCCACACCAGCGCCAGCATGATTGCCATCTTGGCGTGAAGCAAGCCAGGTAAGCACCATCTCTTTTTTTACCTTGCGTGTTACCGAGCGCGGAAAATCTTGTTCAGGCCACACCGACCAACCGGTAATATGCTGATATGATGCCAACTGTTCGTTCGCTTGTTGAATGAGTTCCTCAACAGCAGCCGCACCATCTGCCAGCAATAACACTGCATGAATTTCAACCATGCCGGAGGACGTCTGAAGTCCAACTACACAACTATCTTTTACGCCCGTAAGTTCATTGAGAACTAATTCGATATCTTCGGGGAAAATATTTTGCGCGCCAGGCCCCTTGATCATGTATTTTTTGCGGCCTTTGAGGAACAAAAAGCCATCCGCATCAACGCTTCCCATATCGCCCGTCTTAAACCAGCCATCAGAAGTAAAACAGGCGCGCGTTTTTTCTTCATCGTGGTAATAACCTTGGCAAACATTTGGTCCTTTAACTTCGATTTCGCCTTCCGGCGTTATACGCATCTGAACCTGTGCAATTGGTTTGCCCACCGAACCAAAGCGGCGTTGCTCATAGGTATTAATGGTGATAATGGGAGAAGTTTCGGTCAATCCGTAGCCCTGTAACACATACAAACCAAAGGCATCCCACCACTCTTCAAGTGATTGATCAAGCGGTGCGCCGCCACTGGCAATAGTATCAAGCGATCCTCCAAAAGCTCGGTGTAATGGTTTGAAAAGCAACCGCTGAATTCTTTTGTTGCCCAGTTTGTGCGAAAGCTTCATTAATGCATTAAATAACCAGGTCATTTTATATCCGGCTATTTTTGCCATCGTACGATGTTCCATAAGTTTTAAAAACTCAGGAACGCTAATGATTTTGGTAATGCGATACTGCCGCAAAAGATCTCTGATGGCGCCATGCGAATGGGCATACACAATATGTGCTCCCAAACTTAATGGCAAGATCATACCTGCCGTTTGTTCAAGCATGTGGCTCAATGGCAAGGTTGATAAAATACGTTCACGAGTTCCTTGCAAACGAAGTATCTCTTGCACGGCCTGCACATTGCTCACCAGATTGGCATGCGTCAGCAAGACGCCTTTAGGATCTCCCGTCGTTCCTGACGTGAACATAATTTCGGCAACTTCAGATTCCTCAATCGGTTGTTGCACATAACGCGCGGTATCATACGGCGCAAGTGCTTCAGGAAGTTGTTCAAGGATAACGGCATAAGCCCCAGGAACTTCAATACCATTATGCTTGGATTTAAACACAAATTTTGGGGTTGTTTGTTTGATAATTTTTTCAAGATTGCTTGCCGAACTTTGCAAAGCAAGTGGTACTGCCCAGCAGCCTTTAAGCATGCATCCCCACCACGCGGCAACCCAGTAAGGAGAATTGGGAGCGCATATGATCACCCGGTCTCCCTTGGCACACCCATGAGCTTCGAGCAAAAGCGCCACCTTTTTGGCCATACAATAAAGTTCTGCATAGGTCAGACTAACGGTTCGATAGCCCATGAGCATCGAAAGTGCAGGAAGATGCGCATACGCTCGTGCGCTTGCAGCCAACATATCAACCAAATTCATAAACACCCCTCTTTTTTATAATCAAAAACGCCAATTTTCTTTAGTTTACGCTGTTGTGGGGGGAAAACAGAAGTTTTTTGAGTCAAACTCTTGCATCGTTACGTTAAATAATAAGAAACTATGACATCAAATGAACAAGAAGGGAGATTAAGAAATGAATTCAAAGCAGTCGTTCTTTAGATCAACATATACGTTCATACTTCTGGCCACGTTCTTAGGCCCCACCCCCATCTGCCACGCCGCCATCAACAAACCACGTATCAATCCCAAAGCACTTACTGAATGGCAACGAGATGTTGGGCGTATCGCTTGGGAAACTTTAAAAAGCAAAAGTCTGACGCAAGTAGAAATTGGTCAAATCATCGAAAGCAATAAACCAATCCTAAAAGACCTCATCACAAATCTCACAACAGCAACTCAACAAGCTCACCAAAAACCATCTTTTTTTGACGCCCCCTTTAAAAATCTAGGGTGGGAAAAGCAACAAGATATCCATGTTCAGCATGCATTAGAAGCTTTTACTGAAGCGCAGCAGAAGGACTATAATCAAAAAACAATAGAACCGTACCTTGAAAAATTTGAAGCAAGTTTTTCACAACTCGATGACAAAAACATTATTGATTTGGCCAATAGTTTATCTAATTTGATTAACCACGAACTTAATTTAATAGG
>JAHFBS010000054.1:3722-6292 GCA_023249895.1 bacterium
TAAACATGGAGCATTTTTCTTAAAAAAATTTAACTCTTTATTTATACAAAAATTCAAAACTCAACTTGATGTAGCCAATGATCTCATCGCTAAAGCCCAAGAAGCTGAACGATTAAAAATATCTTTAGATAAGAAGATCCAAGACACAGAGCAACGGATTCAAGAACTCAACAAGAAAATTGAATCTATACAAAATTTGATCCATGGCCGCCTAAAGATCTTACTTTCCGGCTGGAAAGAAGGTAATCCTAACAAACTTATAGATATTTCAACTGACCCAGAATTTATGAAACGTCTCGACGCTTCTCAGACTGATGAAATATATCGAAAAAAATGGTACGAAATTAAAGACGATCCTGAACTTATCAAGCTATTTGAACAACGCTTTCAAGCGATCATTCAGGTAAAAGATTTAGAAAAAGAACTGGACCAGCTTCAACAAAAACTTGAGCAACAAGATACAGCGTGGCTCAAGGCAAGTTATGATCTTCAGGAATTCCGAACTCAGCTTGATAAAAATTTAGTATATAGCGCACTTAAAACACTGATTAAAAGCCTTGAAAAGCTTATTCGAAAACAACAAGAAATTAAACAAGCTCAGACGCCACAAAGTACCAAAACAGAAACAGTAGCCACAAGGCAAGGTTCATCAATGGCCATTCCCTCACGTACCAAGACACCATCAAAGCAGCAAGAACAAAAATGGCAAGAAGAACCAGAGTCAGAAGAGCAAGAGAGCTGGAGAACGAAAGATTTCACCTGGCAAGCAGATTCTGTGGAAATCAACAGAGTATTACAACAACAAAAATAAAAAGCTTTATGTTAGCTAAAGAGAAGAGGCCACGGTGCAATGCCGTGGCCTCTTCTTATTTTCAACTGTTCAGCAAACTAAACGAGCTTTTTGAACTCCGCAAAAACAGCTTCAACCGTTTTGCCTTCAACATTCAACTCATCAAAACGTACGCCTGATTCTTTGTACACTTTGATAATTGGATCAACGTTGTCAGCATAAACTTTGAGACGATTGCGCACCACTGTTTCATTATCATCTTCACGACGAATAAGCGGGTTGCCGCATTTTTCGCATACCAGATTGTTTTGATCTTTGAGCAACTTACGTGAGTACACCGCTTGGCAAGGTTTGCTTGAGCAGACCAAACGATCGGCAAGACGAGCGACAATGGCATCATCAGAGATGGCGATGTTAACTACACGCAACGCAACTTCAGGAAACTTATTCTTCAACAGATCGATAAACAATGTTGCTTGTGCAGCCGTGCGTGGATAGCCATCGAGCACCAGGGTTGAAATTTTTGGCATATTTTTGGTCAACCACTCTTCAACCAATGCCATTACCAATTCATCAGGCACCAATTTGCCTTCTTTCATAAATGATTCGGCTTTTTTGCCCAACTCATCGCCACGTGCTACCGCCTCACGTAACAAATTACCGGTCGACATCGTGGCATAGCCAAGATCTTTGACGCATTGTTCAGCAACGGTACCCTTGCCTGAGCCAGGAGCGCCAAGAAACGTCAAAATAGTTTTGGTTGTTTGTGGCTGCTCTTTTTTAGAAAATACGCCACAGGCGGATAACGTAATCATTACCACTACGGCCAAAAGCATTAATCCAAACATTTTCTCCATCAGCAAGTCCTTCCGTAAAAGATTAAAACAAAAAAACAACAGACGTCGAATAGATTACTCAAAAAAAAACATTCTACCAAGTTCGAATGCTTTATAATCGCGCATCGCCGCCAAAAAATCTTGTTTTTTGCATGCGCTGTGCTATCATTCTGCGCTCAACGTACCAGCAGACAAACACAATTTGCATTTTTATATTTTTATAAAGGATACTTTTATGAAAAAGCACTCGCTTCTTTTGGCACTTGCACTTATCGCCAGTACTGCTGCCTATGGCATGGAAGTTAACGATAAACAATCAGGCAACAACGCGACAGAAGCTACATCAGTCACGCAAGAAAATATGGCGGTAAATGCTTCTGATCAATTACTTACCCTGCTTGCTACCGACAATAAGCAATCAGACGTCGTAAAATGGATTGGGCAGCATAAAAAAGCACTCATTACAGCTGTAGCCGGACTTTCTGCTCTATATTGCGCCCGCAATGTTCCATTCCTTCCCGAGCTTGATACTGAAACCGGCAATGTCGTCCGACTAGGAGAGCAATTCAAGGATGAAGGGCTGCAACGATTAGTACTAACAGATAATCAATCAAAAAAAATTAGCTTGAATCGTTTTTTAAAAATCAAATGGGACGTTGCAAGCAAACAAGAGAAGATCTTTGCCACATATCTTGCTATCGCCACAATACTTTTAGCTTCCGAGCTT
The DNA here is from genome assembly GCA_023249895.1 of bacterium. Lineage (GTDB taxonomy): Bacteria > Babelota > Babeliae > Babelales > RVW-14 > UASB124. The sequence goes on from JAHFBS010000054.1 coordinate 6,076, forward strand.
GCACAGGGTAAAGACGCACATATCATTAAACTAGTTAACAAATTCAAATCTTTATCTACTCAAGAAAAAATTACGAGCGCCGCAGTTGGAACGAGCGCAGGACTCTTGCTTATTGCAAGTGTTCTTTCTTTCCTCAAATATAAAACCGATCCCTATAATAACTGCGCAGTAGGCGCAGATGGGAAAGAGCTGTTACTTTCGCATTTCCAACGCGATC
>JAHFBS010000055.1:0-4639 GCA_023249895.1 bacterium
AAGATTAAACTTTAATGAAGGCAGTTGAAAAAGTGAAGCGTGAAGCTCATGGTACTTGGTTCCCAGTGTTGGAAGAGCCCAGGGCAAAAAACCACGAGAACAAAGATAACCAATCAAAATGCCAACAGGAGTTATGACAATTGCCCCAGGTATTCGGGGGACAAAAAATGAGAAAATCATTAAACATGCATACATGCAGCAAAAAAGAATAAACGAAGGGAGGTGCATGAGGTTGATGTGAGAGAATGATTCGTACACATTCCCCAAAAGTGTTTCATGTTTAGGAAGTGGGGGGAGTCCAAAAATGGCTTCGACTTGGGTAAGCATAACAATAATAGAAACACCCAAAATAAATCCGTGCAATGCGCTTCCGGGGACAAAAATAAGATATTTCTCAAATTTGAAGACATACGCAATGAAAATCATAATGCCGGTTACAATGGCAATCATTGGTAGGCAGCCGCTGCCATATTTGCTGGTATAGACAATAAGTACACCGGCAAGTGCTCCCGTTGGGCCGATAATGTTGTAATCGCTGCCTCCAAATATTGCCGCGATAAATCCAGCCCAGATTGCGGTGATAATACCGACAAGAGGGGTTGTTTGGGTTGCAACGGCAAGCGATACTGCCAACGGAATAGAAACCAAACCAACGGTGATTCCCGCTTTCCAGTTAGCGCGTAAGAGGCTTAGATAATGATTTTTCATCGAAAATCCCCCCGTGTGTCAAGTTTTAACGTGGTTAACATTTTAAAAATACCCAGAAAATATACAAAGCGTCGAGATTTTTGTCTCTTTGTGATAAAAAGAAGCCTACTTTACGGCTTAATTCGACGGATATATAAGAATACTGCTCGTTCAAATTTTTTCAAATTGGGGCTGATAGTTTTGATGCTTGTATCAGCCCCGTAGTATTTACGCACTTGGTTGATCAGGATTTTGGGGGAAATTATCGAGTTGCTGAATTATTCCATCAAGATTGTTGAGTGATGATACTATCTGACTGAGATCCTCAAGGTGTCTGACCATTTCCTTCAGTTCTGTTTCGGTCTTTTTTTCTTTGCTTGAAAGCAGCTCGTAACTTTTTCGTGATCCTTCTTCCATGGGTGCTTTGAAAGAATATAATCTTCGCGCAAGATCTAGCGCGGTTTGTTTATATGGTGTTGTCAGAGAGGGGTCTGCCTGATTTGCAATGAGAAGACTGACGATGAAAGGATCTTCTTTAATGGTTGCTATAATCAAAGGCGTATTCCCAAGAGCATCTCGTGCATTAACGCAATCACGATCCGCCATAATTGCTTCTTGAACTTCTTGAAAATCGCCAGATTGAATAGCAAGAAAGAGCCTAGCTGTTATCGATGACGATTTATTTTTCGGTACGGCTTGGGTAGCCTTCATCGCGCTTAAATTCACAACAGAAAAAAAAAGAATAATGGGCGCTATTGTTTTATTCAGGCGAAGCATTGTTTGATTCCTGTAAATTCATCATGTTTTCAATTTCATCAGGATGTTTAGGCAATTCGTAGCTTAAACATACGATGCCATCATCTGCCATGATGTAGTTATCTTCGATACGAATACCAATATTTTCAGCGGGAATGTACACCCCTGGCTCAAGGGTAAATATTTCACCGGGTTGTAGCGGCTGTTGTAAATCGCCAACGTCATGTACATCAAGTCCAAGATAATGGCCAAGGCCATGGCAAAAGTATTGGGCAAGCCCTTGTCGCTCAAAAGCGGTAACGGCCAAATGATGGAGCGATTTTTCGGGATAGCGTGCATTTTTCAGAAACATTCCGGGCTTTGCGAGTGATTCGATATAGAGTTGGGTATCAAGAACTTTTTGATAAATTTCACGTTGGCGTGGCGTAAACTGTTTGCTTACTGGATAGGTGCGCGTCAAATCAGCGCTGTACATCCCATATTCTGCGCCGATATCAACAACGACAAGGTCATCATCCTTGATTTGTCGGTTTCGCTGAGTGTAGTGAATGATGGTAGTATTTTGTCCACTTGCAATAATTGAAGGGAATGCGGGAGTTGCGGCTGCAACTTGGGTAAATACACATTCAACGGCGGCTAAAATTTCGTATTCATGAGTACCAGGTTCAATGAGTGTTGCTGCGGTTTTGTGCGCCATACTAGTAATTTGAACAGCTTTATAAATAAGGTCCGTTTCATAATCATCTTTGATGCGACGCATTTCATAGATCAGCGTTGAGCAGTCAATAGTTTGGTGAGCTAACGCTGGAAGCTCCGCAATAAAATGATTATAAAGATCGATGTGCCATAATAGTCCGCCATGAGATTGATCGCGTAGCGTTGCAACTTGTGTTGTTTCATGAGTTTGCAGTGCGTTGGCAAGGTCATGAATGAGATGTACGTATTTTTCTTTGGTGAAAACAGAACTGTAAGAATATCCGGCTGTTTTTTCGCCCAAAAAACGAATTTCATCAACACCGACTTTTGAAGCGTCATTAAGACTTTCCACCATTGTTGGCGTCCATGTTGATCGTTTGGTGCCAAATTGCGGAATGTATAAAATTTCTCTGCCATTAGGAAATATACACAAAATAACGGCCGGTTCTGTTATGCCGGTCAAATAATAAAAGGAGCTTTCTTGCCGAAAAATATGACGATCCGTTTCAAAATCGGCAATAAGCATAATAATGTTGTGTTGATCTTTATTTTGATTGCGCAGTGACTCAACTAGCTGTTTACGTCGCTGTTTAAATAGGGCAAAGTTTGTTGGAGGTGTAAAAACCATATCTACCGCCTTTCATTTTTTTATGATGGAACGGTACCGGTTGAAGGTATTCGCTTGAATTTTTTGGCGAATGATCCAAGCGACTCAAGCCGGAACGCAAAAACAATAGCACGTTCGTCGCGCCCAATGCCATATTCTTTATATTTTTTCTCTTCATAGCCGATATACATTCCCCAACAATGCCCATCATAGTCGAGTCGTAAGCGATGTACGAGGGGGGCCAAACCATCAAGTCGAAAGAATGCTGATTTTTTTGTTGCATAAAATTGTCCGTCATAGCTCAGTGTGAATTGACTCCCGAGTGGCACGGATATATTGGCGGTTATGAAGTGAGGGATACGCGAAAGTAATTCATGAGAACATTGAAGATTGCGATGCTGAAACAAATAGCCAAGACTGCAGTTGATTTTACTCACGTTAAAACCCACATTGAAATCAGATTGCAGCATGGTTGGATGCTTCCACTCATAATCCTGCCCAATATCAAGTGAGAATTTTGGATATTGAAGCATAAAATCATAGCGAAAGGGCAAAAGATGTTGGGCATTAACCCCACGACGCAGAGGGAAAATGTCTGACCTTTGATAAAAGTCATATCCTTGGGTAAGGTCGAGCCCCAGTAAAAGATCATTTATTGTCCACGTATTTTTCAGAGCACAAGCGATTTGATTTTTTGAATAAGCCCGGTCCCAATGATCGACATAATACCAATTTTGTTGATAAAACTTGGGCAAATATTCCCACGTTATAAGCGGTTGAAGCGCATACGAATAACTGTTGTCGGTAGTGTAGACGACACCTTCTGGCAGCGCCCATTCTGCTCCATATTCACCAAAAAGCCGGTAGGCGCCATGACTAAAAACGCGTCCATCAAGAGCGTTGCCGGATGATGGATGATCAAATGCAGTTGAGCTCACCAACTGAAAGGTTGGTTGCACGTACGCGCTGAGCGTGTTATGTGCAGTATGCGCGGCCCCACTGAAATGTCCGCGGTAAAGAAGGCGTATCAAGTTACTTTTGATGAGGGGAACAGATTCTTTTTGCCGCGTAAGTATTGAATTAACATACCAGCGTTCGTATTCACTTTGTCGCGAAAAAAGATGATCAACAAAAAAATCATGGCGATAATAAAAATAACTGCCAAGTTTAGTGAATACGGTATTCCATTCAACATGAGGGACTAACGTTTCGTCGGCGTGATCTTCGGTTTCTTTGACGACAAAGGCATGAGATTTTGGGGGATTAAATTCACTAAAATATTTTCTGCTTGTTTCAAGCATATCAAGATCGATGTTGATAAGATTTGAAGGCGTCTGCATGCGCGTGGTGAATGAGTTATTGTACGTATCGTCAACATCATTAGTACTGCTAAAAAAGTGATAACCTATTTTTTTATCGGTACCAAAATCGGCGCGCAAAAGTGTATTGATATCATACGGACTATCGGTACGATGAAATCTTCTGAAATCTTTTCCCGTTATCCAGTAACGGTGTTCAGTTGCTTTAACAATGCGTGACTGTTTTTGCAAAAATCTGTCGCGTAAAATAGCATACTGTCCATAAAAAGTTGTGTAACATTCAGGAGAGCGAGCCCAGCGAAATTCATCAGAAAAAACGGTTCCTTTACGATCGCACCAATCAACCCCAAGCGTAGTATCAGCATGTGGCGAGAGGTATTTGTAATAATTGAGTTTAATGCTCACCCCATAATCGTAATCATAGGCGAACCGTGGAATTAAAAAGCCTGATTTTGATCTCCCCTGTATCGGAAAAACAAATTGTGGTAACCCCAAAATGGGTATGCGGCCAGCCTTAAAAAGAATCCCTGATGCGCTAATAAAATAACTTCCATGAACAATTGCTTTTGATGCT
>JAHFBS010000055.1:4649-6274 GCA_023249895.1 bacterium
TTTTTTTGCTGAACGAGCTGCAAAATGTCCTTCTTCGACATGAAGGCGTAAATTTTTTGCCCAACCAGTTTTTTTTGCGGCATTGAGTGTGAAGCTGTCGGCAAGAAATAGAAAATTCTCATCTTCGATGACAACTGAATGGTCGGGCAAACTTTCGGCGAATAAGGTTTGGTTCTTTTTATTGAGGGTAATGCGATCAGCCCAAAGATGAAGATGACGGTCGATTAATGCCTCGACGTCACCCTCAAAAACAATAATGCCTTGATCGGTGATAGTTTGTGAAATACTTTTGATATTTACCACACCGCACGATCGTGCCAAATCACCAAATACGGCGTTCAAATGTGCAAAAAAAATTAAACTCCCCGCGAAAGCGAGAAGTTTTATGGTGCGCTTCAAAATGGTTGTCTACCTACTAATGCTTTGCCAATAGTTACGCGATCCATGTACTCAAGCGATGATCCGGTTGGAACTCCACTTGCAAGTTTTGACAGACGTATGGATTTTTTATCAATCTTTGACCAAATATAACTTGCTGTTGCCTCACCCTCTGGTGTTGGGTTGGTAGCAAAAATTATTTCAGTAATAGAGCCATCGAGCCGGCTCAGTAGGGCTGATATGCTCAGTTGATCAGGTCCGACGCCTTCTAGCGGACAAAGGGCGCCTCCAAGTACGTGATAAAGTCCGGCGTATTCGCCAGCATTTTCAAGAGCGAAAAGGTCATACCATGTTTCTACGACACAAATAGTGTGTTGGTCTCGTCGTTGATTGGTGCAAATGCTACAAAGTGCGCCATCTTCTGCCCAGTTGTAACAACGAGGGCATGGCGATAACTTTTTCTTCGCATCAAGGATAGTAGAACACAATTGTTCTACTGCAGCCTTATCGCTGGTAAGAAAGTAAATGGCAACCTTGTAAACATTCTTTGAGGCAAGATACGGTACTCGTTGAAGTTGCCGAATAAGCTGTTGAAAAACCGGTAATTGCCAAAACATTGCTATGGCCTAGGAGAAGAAATATTTCCTTACGTAATCTTCTCCGATGGTCAGCACGTTGTTGATAAACCAATAAAGAACCAACCCAGCCGGAAAGTTTGCAAAGACCACCGTCATAAATATTGCCATAAAGATCATGATGACCCGTTGCTTTTCATCGGTTGGTGGTGTGACCTTTTGTTGCCATATCATCGACAGCCCCATAAGTATTGGGGTGACGTAATAAGGATCTTTTGCCGATAGGTCAGTGATCCATCCGATAAATGGTGCTTGATAAAGGTCAACATAGTTGTTGAGGACTCGGTAAAGAGCAAACAATATAGGCATTTGAATAAGGAGCGGCAAGCAGCCTACAAACTGTGTTGTTGGAGAAATTTGATGATCTTGATAGAACTTGGTGAGCTCATCGTGTTGCATCTTGATGTCATGACGATATTTGGTACGAATCTTGTTAATTGAAGGAAGGTAGTGTTGATAAACTTCCATTTGCTTGCGTGAATAAATTGAAAGAGGCGCAAAGGGGAGTTTGATCAGAATGGTCATGATAATAATTGCCCATCCAAAATTGCCAATCAAACCGTTTAGATAAGAAAGAAGCTTGAGGAGCAATTTGCAAAGCCATGAGAGCCA
>JAHFBS010000056.1:0-3117 GCA_023249895.1 bacterium
ATTGCAACGCTTCTCCAATTGGCCGTTTCACGATCACGTGAATATCTGGCTGATGAAACGGGCGCACGCATGTGCCACGATCCGTTGGCACTTGCTTCAGCACTTGAAAAACTTAATGCCAATGCCTCGGTGCGTCATGTGCAGCCTGAATCAACAGCACAAGCATCAACGGCAAGTCTTTTTATCGTTAATCCATTTACGCTTGAAGGTTTGATGACCTTACTTTCAACCCATCCGCCGGTTAACAAGCGGATTGAACGTTTACGTTCAATGGCACGCTAGTTTCAGAATAATTTCTTATTTTTTATTGCGCTGGCGCTCCATGCCGGCGCATACTATTTTTTAGTGTGTTATCAGGTGGATAGGAGAAAGTGGGGTGGCATCATGCGTATTATGTTAAGTTGTGTGCTTTTTGTTACCAACGTTAGTCTTTTTTCTATGCAACATGATGATGAGCAGCCTTGTGATTCAACGGCCATTGTTATTCCTGTTGCCGTGCAGCCTCAGCCTGTTTCGCTTGCGCTGCAGCCGGGATGTTGTGCTATTTGTTATGAGCCAATTGACGACAGCATTGTGCACCAAGCATTGGCGTGTCGCAGTGAGCATGAGAGCAAAATAAAATGTTCTACCTGTACGGCGATTTACCACCGGTCGTGTTTGGAAAATTTTTTTTCTCTTTCAAGTTCTGTTGAAGCTCGCAATCATCAGTGCCCTTCACGATGTGGCACTGAGTTAATTCCTTTGCCGTGTTCACAACGTTTAGCTCGATGGTGTCGTAAAAACGTGTTGATGTTCGATATCTTATTATCAGGTAGCGTAGTTGCTGTCTCGCTGGTTTCAAAATATTCGACGCCGGCGATGTATGCATGCTTAGGGCTTTCTATTATATTTTTGATTGCATATTTACGAGGTTTGGTTTCACTTACAGCAGAGATATGGAATGCTTCTGATATCCACCACTATGGTGTGCTTGCCTCAGAGGCTAAAAAAGTACTGGGTGTTGAATGTATAGGGTTCATGGTAATTGCAGGGGCTTTGGTTTTCCGTTATTTAGTTTTGGATTAGAAAGAGGATAGTAATGACGCTACGTGGGATTTGTGTTTTTATTTTTTCGATTTCTCCGATGTATGGCATGCTTGAGGAAACAAAAGTTAATCGAACTGCTGCTGACATCACACAGCTTGCTCTGAATGTTCAATCTGATGATATATGTTGCTGCGCAATTTGTGAGCAGCCAATCCAGTCTGAAAAAAAATGTACGCAATTGTGGCGTTATCTGTGTAATACGATCAAAGTTCTTAAGTGTTCAAACGTTAATTGTATTGCCTTGTGCCATCCTTACTGTTTAGAGCATTATCTTAAAGAAAACCGTGATATGGAGGGATTTAAGTGCAGACAATGCCATGAAGGTATTTTTTTTGATGAGGGGGGCTTTTGCTGCAATTTGGGTAATAAGTGGTTTCGTATCATCGGCAATGGTGTTCTCCTGGTATATTCGGTTTCTTTTGCAATATTATTCTTTTTGTCTGACAGCGCATGGGATAATTTACCAACGTGTCCTCCCTGTAATACGACTGAAAATATTACAGGGCCGATAATATGTCGTTTATTGGCACCATGATTATAGAAGGACGTACATGATTTCATTATGGATGATAGGTTTATTGATATGGTGTTGCCAGTCATCAGTATTTTGTATGGAACAAAAGTCTGAGGCTCAAGAGGTTGCTATTGGCGTGCAGGCCGATTTAGAAGAATTGCAAAATTGTGCTCTTTGTGGCAATCAAGTCCAGCCCAAAAACGTGTGTCTAGAATGTTTGCGTGATTGTATGGGTATGGGGACGATTACTGAATGTTACGAATCAGATTGTATTGCGGTATGTCATACGGCTTGTTTAAAGAAATATCTCAAAGAAAATCGCGCGGTTAATAGATTCAAATGTACACGCTGTGGTAAGGGTTGCTTTATTATTGAGTATGGGGCTTTTTGCAATAGAGATCCCAAGATGCGTGTGCTTGATACTGGGTTGTTTCTTACGTTGGTAACATTTGCTGTTAATTACACCATAGTTTTTCTGAGCTCTCTGAGCCGTTGGAGCGACATCCCTCCGTGCCCTTCTTGCAATGAAACGATGGGCAATATGGTTTGCCAGTTCACGCTGGATCCGTAATTCTGCCACAGTTCTTGTTTTTATAACTTTGTTTTGTGTATTATGCGAACAATCACCGTGCGCAGTCTAAGTATGTTAAAAGAAAGGGAAGTGATGACGATACGTGCTGTAACAATGATTATTTTTACGATGTGTAATGCCGGTAGTTTGATGGCAGCTGTTGTTTCCGGTCCTGGTATGACACAACTTAAGCAATATGTGCAAGCAAAGCCAACCGAAATTAACAACTACAAATCTCTTCAAGCATGGCTCAACTGGGGTATTACTAACGCGGCTTCATGGGATACTGCTAAGGCACAGATGCTTGGCCAGCTCAAGACCTATTTGATGGCCGTTTGGAATGGACGCGTGATGACCAAGGCTGCTCTTGTTGATAGTATTGCAGCTCATGGCGCAAGCCAGGCAGATAATCTTGTTTTGCAGTTCTTACAACAGCCTGATATGGCTTCTGCGACCAACTTTTTTGAAAATAAAGTTATTGATCAGGCAGCGTTTGTAAAGGTATGTCAGCAGGCGTTACAATTTATCCAAGATATTTTGGCAAGCACTGCACCGGGCAATTAAGACTTACTGATATAAATAAGGGTGGATCTAAAAAATCCACCCTTATTTATATTAATTATTCGTAGACGAATTATTTTTTCTCTTTGAATTCGGCGTCAATAGGCCCTTGGTCGCCATTATCTTTGTTTGAATCTGATTGAGATCCATCATTTGTTGTTTGTCCTGGCTGACCCTTTTGTTGCTGATCTTTGTAAAGAATTTCAGCTATTTTGTACGACGCTTGCATGAGGTCATCATGAGCTTTTTTAAGCACATCGCCATCGTTTTCTTTTTCTTTTAATACTTTTTTGGCTTCTTCAAGCGCTTTTTCAAGCGTATTGACATCGGCCATTGGCAATTTTTCTTTGTTTTCGCTCAGCGTTTTTTCGATTTGTTTAATGGC
>JAHFBS010000056.1:3166-6258 GCA_023249895.1 bacterium
TGCGATCAACTTCTTCTTTTGAAAGACCTGATGAGTTGGTGATGGTAATTTTTTGTTCTTTACCGGTACCAAGATCTTTTGCTGATACGTGGACAATACCATTTGCGTCGATGTCAAAGGTAACTTCGATCTGAGGTATTCCGCGTGGTGCTGCAGGAATGCCATCGAGTCTAAATTTGCCTAATGTTTTATTATCGTGTGCAAATTCACGTTCACCCTGTACTACATTGATGTCAACGGCAGTTTGGTTGTTTTCAGCGGTTGAAAAGACTTGTGATTTTTTTGTTGGAATGGTGGTATTGCGTTCGATGATGCGAGCAACGACGGCGCCCATTGTCTCGATACCGAGTGAGAGCGGGGTTACGTCGAGCAGGAGCATATCGGTTACTTCGCCGGCAAGTACGCCACCTTGTATTGCAGCGCCAACGGCTACAACTTCGTCCGGATTGACTGATCTGTTGGGCTCTTTGCCAAAGAATTCTTTGACCATTTGTTGGACTTTAGGAATACGTGTTTAACCACCGACCAAAATCACTTCGTCGATATTTTTAAGATCAACGCCTGCATCTGATACTGCTTGTCTGCATGGATCGAAGAGTCTTTTGAATATGTCTGCGCAGAGATTTTCAAGTTTTGCACGACTGAGCTTAGTTACCAAGTGTTTTGGCCCTGTTGCATCGGCGGTGATGTAAGGCAGATTAATCTCTGCTTCCATCATTGATGAAAGTTCAATTTTTGCTTTTTCTGCAGCTTCTTTGAGTCGTTGAATGGCCATTTTATCGTTACGTAGATCGATGCCATTTTCTTTTTTGAACTCATCGACTAGATAGCTGATGACTTTTTCATCGATATTATCACCACCGAGCATGGTATCGCCATTGGTTGATTTTACTTCTGTGACGCCATCGCCAACTTCCAATATGGAAATATCAAATGTTCCGCCGCCGAAGTCGAATACTGCAATCGTTTCGTTCTTTTTCTTATCAAGACCATAGGCCAGAGCTGCTGCGGTTGGCTCATTGATAATACGCTTTACTTCTAACCCTGCTATTTTACCAGCATCTTTAGTTGCTTGACGTTGTGCATCATTGAAATATGCCGGCACGGTGATAACGGCTTCGCTAATCTTTTCGCCCAAATAATCCTCGGCAGCCTGTTTTAACTTTTGAAGCACTGCTGCTGAAATCTCTTGTGGCGTATATTCTTTTCCGTCAATTTCTACGGCAGCATCACCATTTTTGCTTTGTATTACTTTATATGGTACAAGTTTGAGCTCTTCAGGCTTAAGTTCGGCATACTTTTTGCCGATGAAGCGCTTGATAGATGATATGGTATTAACAGGATTGGTAACTGCTTGGCGTTTTGCAATTGAACCGACGAGGCGTTGTCCGTCTTTGGTATAGCCTACGACAGAGGGAGTTGTATTGGCGCCTTCCTGGTTAGGGATGACTTTGGCGGATCCGCCTTCCATGAATGCGACTACCGAATTAGTAGTTCCAAGGTCAATTCCTATGATTTTTGCCATATTTTTCCTTCGTTAAATTTACCTTATTTCTCGCTGTTTTTATTTTTAAACCTACATTACAAGACTCAAGTTATATGCTAACGTAATTTTAAGGACTTACAGTTGTACTGTCAAGTTTCTTAACCACGTTTTTGCCGGCGCGCCGCGACTCCGTCTCCGCCGTCCCCGCCTTGGGATGGGGGCTTGAGAGCTTGTGGGTGTGCCCCTGTGGGAATTTACGCAGGGTGCTCGTGAGAGAAAACTGAATGGGTGAAAAGTGGGCGGGGAGGCGTCGCCTCCGTCTGATAAGGGCTACCAATCGCACGCCATTGAGAAGATGAATGATGAATAATGAGGAATAAAGAGAATAGTGAGTGGAGGAAGGATGTAAGGATGTAAAGAAGAATTGAGTGGGAATACCTACTGCACCCACCACCTTACTATACACGCACATCCCACAGACCCTATAAACCACATCCACAAGTACCCTAATCGACTGTATATATGCGGAACTATCTTCCAACGATAATACGCATCAGTAGTAATAATGAATAATGTTACTCCCCTAATACCGAGTAACCCCATTAACGTAATCGCAGGTGAAGAAACAACGGGTGATGATATAAGCCCGTAAAATACCGCAAACTCAAGAAGCTTAAAAAGACATAACTTATCAGCAGCTTCCTCAATAATATAAAACTGCTCATATAATACGAAGAAGAAATCAGCGCACGAGATAATCAAATAAAGCACAAGCACCGACAATATATACGTCGATACTGCTTCTGTATGCCCTACATATAACAAAGCCCTGAAATTAACCCCAAAAAAGATAAAAAGGGGGAAGACTACGGTGACAAACTTTTGATACAAAAGTTCAAACGCCTCTTTCTTAGCATGCTGACTACTATTCTTAACCGTTGCTAATAACGCATTCCCCGAATACCCAACAATAGCCTTAACAATAGCCTGCAAAGCATTAACTGCAACACTAGCAAAATAAAAAAGCCCCGCAGCCGCAAGTCCAAATTTTACGGCAAAGAGGGGCGTGAGAAAGTTGCCCGTAAAAAGATTTCTTCCTACGCGCAAGACATAATTAAAAAGTCGCGTGACGATAAGACGCCGCGAAATTCCTGCAGGTAGCACTTGCGAAGCACCATCGCCACCAGGAAGTTTACGATAATAACGATACGTAAATAGTATGAAAATTACCACCGCGCAGAGCGAATCAATAAGATGCGGGATAAAGATACGATTTACCGTTAACTCATACGCTCCCGTCATATACCAATTAAAGCAAAGGGGGCCCCAAATACCGCCCAAATAAACCACAATAAAAAGTATGAGCTCAACAATAACAACGTGCCGTGCCTGAAAGGTTATATGAAGGAAAAAACGCAAGAAACTACGGATCGCCTCGGCCACCACCAAGATACCAATGATGCCATAAGCAGGACACATCATAAAACGTGCTTTGACGAAGAGTGTGGTCAGGAATGCCCCTATAAGAACAAAGGGAAGATGGGGGGCTAATGAATAACGAAAAAGAAAGGTGCGAAAGGTAAATCTATTCTGCGTAAACATATGG
>JAHFBS010000057.1 GCA_023249895.1 bacterium
AATTACTGGTTTTTGGAATAAGCCGGCGATCGGACTTGAACCGACGACCTACTGATTACGAATCAGTTGCTCTACCACTGAGCTACGCCGGCAAAAGCTTATTGCTCAAATGCCTCCTGACAGATGATGCAACGGGCGGCATAGGGAAAATTTTCAAGACGTTTTGCAGAAATGGGTTCTCCGCAATCGATACAAACGCCATATTCGCCACGGTTAATGCGGGTAAGTGCATCTTCCATAAGGTGAAGCTCGTCAATTTCAGTGCGCTGGATTGAGCTTTGTAAGTTCTGCATAGACAGCGATTGTACCTCATCTGCAGTGTCTTGTACAATCCCGTCGGTTACCTTTTCGTGCGTTTGGCGCGCTAGTTGATTTTCAACATCGCTTTTTCGTTTAACCAGCGTATGTTTGATTTTATCAATAAGGTCAGCTCTCTGCTTCACGGTCTTCCTTTCTCTTTTTTTGTGCGAGCCATTTTAAAAAAAGTCCGCAAAAGAGTTACACTTTCGCCTGCTTCAATGCCACCAGTTATGTTAATGTCACGTGCATAAGCTGGAAGATTTTGGTGATCACTTAGGCCGCATCCAAAGAGATTAGACCGTGTCCCAAAAACGATGCTTTCAATCCGTGAAAGCTTGATAAGCCCGATGCACATTAAACAAGGCTCAAGAGTAACATAGATACAACATCCGTTCAATCTCCAATCACCTACCTTTTTACAAGCCTTTTGGATGGCAAGCACTTCGGCATGGGCTGTTTGGCAGTTGAGTGTTTCGACCTTGTTGTAAGCCCGCGCAATGATTTTGCCGTCACGATCTACTATTACGGCCCCTACGGGAACCTCTCCTTTGGACAGAGCCCGTGTTGCCTGGTGGAGGGCTACCTCCATGTAATGCTTTTTTTTGTCATTCATAGTATCTATTATTACGTGTTTTTGGCGGATTTTGAGAGCTTTGTTATACTACTTTTACAAATTTGTCCCGTTGCAGCGTTGGTTATACTACACTAAATCAACGTGCTAAAGAAAGTTTTTAGTGACTTGTTGGCTGTAGCTGCAGCACATTGATGGGGTGTCTTCATGGATACAAAAGATAAAAAGAGTGGTTTTGACGAGAAGAACGTCACCGAAGAATATGGTGCCAGTTCGATTAAGGTTCTTGAGGGCCTTGAGGCGGTGCGCAAACGGCCTGCTATGTACATTGGGTCGACCGGAGTTGCAGGTTTGCATCATCTGGTTTACGAGGTAGTCGATAACTCGATTGATGAGGCTATCGGTGGCTTTTGTAACGAAATTAACGTTATTTTGCATGCTGATGGATCATGCTCAGTAGAAGATAATGGTCGTGGTATTCCTGTTGGTATGCATCCAACCGAGAAAAAATCTGCTGCTGAAGTGGTTATGACCAAGCTTCATGCCGGTGGTAAGTTCGAAAAAGATGCTTATAAGTATTCGGGCGGATTGCACGGTGTGGGTGTTTCGGTTGTTAACGCATTGTCCAAAACGCTTGAACTTAAAGTTTTTCGCGATGGCAATGTTTATGAGCAGTTTTACGATCGTGGAGATCCGCGAACTCCTCTTAAAGAAGTTGGGAAAGAGGATAAGCGTGGTACCTACATTCGTTTTCTTCCTGATTCAAAAATTTTTGAAACCATAGAGTTTAGTTTTGATGTGCTCTCGGCACGTATGCGTGAACTTGCGTTCTTAATTAAGGGCTTACGCATCACTATTAAAGATGAACGCACCGCGCAAGAGCATAGTTTTTATTTTGAAGGTGGCATTGCATCGTTTGTTGAATATCTCAATGCCAAAAAGAATCCACTTTTCAAAGAAATTATTGAGCTTAGCAAGGACGATGGTACGTACGTACTTGATAGTGCATTGCAATATAACGATGGATATAACGAACAGACATTTAGCTTTGTGAATAATATTCACACTGTTGATGGTGGCACACATGAAATAGGCTTTAAGTCTGCATTGACCAAAGTCTGCAATCGTTATGCACAAAAATATAACATGCTCAAAGACGAATCTTTTTCGAGCGATGATGTTCGTGAAGGACTTGTCTGCGTTATTAGCATTAAAGTTCCTGAGCCTCAATTTGAAGGTCAGACTAAAGGTCGTCTAGGTAATAGCGACGTCAAAGGTCTTGTTGATTCGTGGGTGTATGCATTTCTTGAAGGCTACTTTGAAGAAAATCCAACAATTGCCAAAAAGATTATGCAGAAGGCATTGTTGGCACAACAAGCGCGTACTGCAGCAAAACGTGCGCGTGAATTAACGCGTCGTAAAAGTGAGCTCGAGTTCTCAGTCTTGCCGGGTAAACTTGCCGACTGTTCAGAAGAAGATCCATCAAAAACTGAGCTTTATATTGTTGAGGGAGATTCGGCAGGTGGTTCAGCCAAGGGCGGTCGTGATCGTTTTACGCAGGCCATTTTGCCTTTGCGCGGTAAGATCATTAACGTTGAAAAAACTCGTCTTGATCGCATGCTTGCCAATAGTGAAATCAGAGATCTTATAACTGCTATTGGTGCTGGCGTTGGCAATACTGAATGCAATCCAGATAAAGCTCGCTATCATAAAATAGCCATTATGACCGATGCTGACGTCGATGGTTCGCATATCAGAATTTTGCTTTTGACGTTCTTTTTCCGCTATATGTTGCCGCTTATCGAGCGTGGCTTTATTTATGTTGCCCAACCACCTTTGTATAAAGTAAAAATTGGCAAAACCGAACGTTATTTAAAAGATGAAACTGAATTTAAGAATTTCATGTTTGATTGGGCAGCACAAAATGCGGTGCTTAAAGTAGCTGGAACTGCTGTTGCCGCTGGCGTTTGGAAACAGACATTGTCTGATATTCTGAAGTACGAAGAAGAACTTGAGCGTATGAGCAATCAGATTGAAGCTACGCGTCATCATACGCATGAGTTGGTGATATTCTTGAAAGAAATCGGCTGGGAATTGAATAAATTCTCTCCAGCTCAAATGCTTGAAAAACTTGCTGCGCATTTCCCACAATATCAAATTGCCGCATCAACGGTAGTTGCCAATCTTGAAGAAAGCATGTCGCTTGAGGGTGACGTTAAGCCCGTCAAAGATATGTTGATTTTCAAAGAACTCAAGAAAGAATGGGAAATCCCCGCGCGATTCTTTACTTCTGAAGAAACGGTCAAACTTGTTGCGATGTATAGCTTGATTGCTCATCTTGAAAAAGAGATCTGGGCACTGGCGGTACAGGGCAAGGATGAAGGTACCAGCGATCGCGGTATTCTGAAGTTATGTGACACCATTATTGCTACGGCCAAGTCGCTGATGATGGTTCAACGTTACAAAGGTCTTGGTGAAATGAACCCCGATCAATTGTGGGAAACCACACTTGATCCTGCACGTCGTCATTTGTTACAGGTGAGCATTGAAGATGCGCTTAAAGCTGATCAATGGTTTGCTTCTTTGATGGGTGAAGACGTTGAAGAACGACGAACGTATATCGAAAAGCATGCGCACTTTGTAAGGAATTTGGATATCTAACCTATTTAAATGTTCTTGAACGAAGAGAGGGACGGATTTAATCCGTCCCTCTTTCAATGTGTACGCAGACCTTGTTAGCTATTTCTTCTTGATATGCGACCCCTCACGTGCTCCTGCATTTACCAGAACATCACGTATTTGTATCATGACGCCCATATCGGGTGATCGGGCAAAATCAAGCGCGGTAAATCCATTTGTGTTTTCGATATTGAGCGTGCTTTTGTTGGCAGCAAGTGTTTTGACTTGTTCCAAATTATTGGCCAAGCAGGCTTTGATGAGGAGCGTGTTGCCGGTATCGTTGCGGTCGAGGCGTGCGAGGGCTAGGCATGTGCCGATGGCAAAGAAAAATGTGAAAAAAAGTGAAAAATTTATAATTTTTTGATTATTGAATTTAATCATTTTGTATCCTTATTTTGTTCTTTTTCGAGCAAGCTAATGATTTGTGCGTTTTGAGCAAGTTTGCTTTCCAAGTTTGATTTAAGTTCTGTTGCTATCCCCAAAGCAGTTTTCTTGTTGATGCCGGTTACGTTTAAAAGTTCTTGTACTGCACCAATACAATTTTCACTAACGGCATACATCAGTGCTGTGTATCCGGTATTATCTTGAATATTGGCATCAGCCCCTGCATTGATCAATTGAGAAACGATCTCTGTCATGGCCATTTGATCAGGTATTTCGCGCATCGTTTTACATGCCCACATGAGTGCTGTCATGCCAGTAGAATCTTGATTATTAATAGTAGATTTTCCTGCCTCATCAAGAAGCGTCTTTAGGGCTTGTTTATCTTGATAACGGCACGCGTCCATAAGAGGTGTTGGTTTTTTTAATTCTTTTCGAGTATCAGAATGCAGCCACTTCAATCCTTTTTCCCATACGGTGGGTTTTTGTTGCTTTGATTTGTAGAATTGATCGGCATCTTTGCCCAATCGCTGAGCCCGTTCTTTTTGTTGTACGAAAGTCTCTTCAGCTGCTTCTTGTTGGTTTTGAATTGTATATCCCACCTGTCCCCATGACACCACTAACCCAATAAGCATCATTGTCCGTAAAATCTTCATACCATCTCCTCAAAAGAACATTTGTACTTTGACACCTGTTTCAATCATACGATGGCGATGTCTCTTTAAGTCAAGCTTTGCAGTGAGTGCGGCGTTGAATCAATATACAGAAGCACATTTCTGTTAATCATTGATCTTTGGGTGTGTGCTGTGCGACATTTAAAGCTGTAAGCGTTAGTTTCTTGGGGAGAGGGGTTATGAAAAAATACGGATTCACGCTCATTGAGCTCATGATTGTCGTCGCCATCATTGTATTTCTTGCAGTTCTTGCAGTTCCGCAGCTGTTTCACTACAAAGCAAAAGCATATCAGGCCGAAGTTGCCATGAATTTGGCCTCATTACACACCGCACAACAGGTATATTTCGCGCAACATGGTAAATATGCAACGGTGTTAAATGGTGAGGGTGGTCTTGGCTGGAAGCCTGCAGGATACCGTGGTGATGGTAAGGAAGAAGGATTTTTCTATACCTATGGGTTTAACGTAGATGGTGCGCAGGAAGGTGTGCACTATTTTACCGGCAAGCTCAAGACGCCTAAAGAAGAGCTTGGAACGACGCCGGTAACCGATACCAGCTTTGTTGCGGGAGCTGAAGGTAACGTTATTCCTGAAAAAGGTGCTTATGTATGGCATATCAATGAAAATCGTCAAATTGAACACGTGCATAACGGGGTTGATTAAATAAATTGCAGGGGGGAGCTATGAGAGCGTATTTTTTCTGCACACTGTGCCTACTTGGTGTTTCATATCTACACCCAATGTCAACGCCTTTGCATAAGGCTGCCGCAGCGAATGATTTTAAAAAAGTACTTGAGCTTGTGGGCGACAAGGCTGATGTTAATGCCAAAGATGGACTTGGAAACACGCCTCTTCATACTGCAGCATTTTTTGGGTACACGATGATTGCCATGGTGCTTTTGGATGCTGGTTCTAGGATCGATGAAAAAAATTTTTTTCAAGAGACCCCACTGCATACTGCCGCATTTTGGGGACATTTGAAGACGGTATCATTGCTTATTGCGCGTAAAGCTTCTCTTAATGCGTCCTGTAAACATGGCGATACGCCCTTGCATTATGCCGCAATGTGTGGTCGTTATAATGTTGTCTGGAAATTGCTTGATGCTGGTGCTCACATGTCATCGTGTAATAAAGAGGGCGATACGCCGTTTATGTGCGCGGTGATTCGTGGCAATATTGACGTTGTTAAGCTTTTTATCAATGTAAGCTGTGGTAAAAAAGAAAACTTATTGGCCCACCGCAATAATGATAAGATGAATGCTCTTGATATAGCTAATATAGAACGTACGCGTATTGATAATGTCGGCGATAATCGACGCGAGCCTATCGTAGATTTGCTTGAGGATTATGCTCGCCAGATGGACTATAAATAGGTTCCAAGTAAAAAGAGCGTTAATTTATTGCCGATGAGAAGATAGGCAAGAGCACCTAATGCAAGAAATGGTCCAAACGGAATGCGTGTTGCGCGATCTTGTCCGCTTAATGCCAGATAAATGGAGCCGACAAAAAGTCCAACAAGTGATCCGACAGCAAGACTTATCCACACGCCGATGGGCCCTAAAAAAGAACCGATCATGGCCAGAAGCTCCATATCACCAACACCAAGTCCATCTTTACCGGTACAG
>JAHFBS010000058.1 GCA_023249895.1 bacterium
CGTTTTTATCACTCCATCGTACTGGCCAATATTTGTTATTGCAGCGATAGGAACGTGGTATCGCGTGCTTGTCGGCGAGCATAATTATAGAACTCACGAAGCGTTACATACACTGGTTCGGCACCTCATTTTGCTAGCCGGTGTTGGCCTGGTTCTTTACACCATCCGTTACGATCTTGTTATCGCTATTAATGTTTTGGCCAACGGCTAATATCAATTGGATTATCAAATCCCTCTAGTGAGGCAGCGTCAAATGATATCCGCCATTTGCCCCTTCAGGGGTAAAGTCTGATTTAAAATAAACGCTTCCTGTATAGGAGGGAGCTCCAACACCATCCTCGAATAAATCTTTGAATTGATCAATCTTTGCATTCCCATCACCTTGAGCAAAGTAGAGAAAATTGGTCACTCTTTGATTATATCGTGGCTGATACCCCCCATAGCCTTCATAATCCTTGAAACGCTCATAGAGCTTATTGAGTACATATTGAGCAGCTTCTTTTCCTTGAGTAACATAGATCACAATTTTAGGAACATTGCCATTTTTTAACGTTTCATATGACCAAGGTTTTATTTTAAACTTATCAATATACCGTTGAAGCAGACGATCATTTTTTATAAGCCTTGCTAGTTCAATAAAAACGCGTGCCTCTGAACCTTCTTGCGGCATCAAATGAAATTTATATTGAGCCGTTAATTCTTGAGCTAAATCCAAATGAGTTTGTTTTGCAAATAAAACGTCAAAATATGGCGCCTGAAATGATCTATATTGGGGATCGGCTACTAAATGCTTTTCATCCTTGTGTTCAGTTAAATTTATATAAACATCTTCTGGTTCAAAGTTAATAGGATAAGGGTTGTATTTACATTGAAAAATATTATTAACGTTTTCAACAATGCCCACCGTAATAATAGGAACGAGCATCCTTGTCACAGATTCTTGCGCAATCGGATTATCCTGATGCTCAACGGCATATTCTAATAAATTAACAAGATCACTATCTCTAGGCATATTTTTATAGTTCACAGGCGGCTTATGCCATGCGCAATACTCTCTAACTATAATTGGTAATTTTTCAAGAAAGACTTGCATGTACGGTACCGCTACCTCATTACACAATTTTGTAAGCAGTTTTTTTACATTGGGAAGGACATCCTTTTCATCAAATTTGCTAAACGTAGACTTGATAGCTCTTTTAAATTCTTCAGCTGATTCCACTGCCATTTTATCAACTATCTGAAGCAGCTCTTTACGTTTTTTCTCACTAACCGCTTTATTAGAATCACTTATAATTCTGTTTATTTCCCCAACTGCAACAGATGATCCGCTACCCCATGCCAAAACGGCAACTCTTTGTTGTACCGTCTGCAGGACACTATTCGCATACTGTAGCTGCAGTTGTTCAATACTCATCGCAAATGCATCGATAATAAAATTTGATATAAGTGCTATAGAAACAACAAGAACATAGTTCAGTTTATGTATCTTCATAACGACTCCCTTTAACAAACCAACTTCCTTATACTTTACGGAATCCAAATACACGCCGGCTAGGTTTTTTTAAAAAATAGGCTTTATTCCACCACGTTCCCCATTTTTTCTACCCAACAGACCAAAATTGTTGTATAACTAACAGTCTCTTAAAACATTCACACTCATTTTGTTAAGGATCTGGTCATGTTGGAAATACCTCTTTCTGGCATTAAAAAGATTGAAGAGATTGCGAAAAGTAGTGATGAATATATCTCTCTTTCACAGGGCTCGGTAAAGCTCGGCGGCATACCGCAGCAAATCAAAGACTATGTTCAACAGTTAATGCTTACCGACAAAACCGATTATTACGAAAGCTGTTGGGGGCTTAAAATATTCCGCGAAAAGCTTGCAACAACCCTTTCGCACCAATACAACGCATCATTTACTATCAATAACATTATTCCAACACATGGCTGTATCGGCGGCCTTGCACTTCTCTATCTTGCGCTTCTTGAGCCGGGCGACGAAGTTATCATTCCTGAACCAACCTATCCTGCATACAGCATTCTTGCCCAAGCCTCACGCAGCACACCCGTCTATACCTCGATGCTTACCCAAACCCTGAACGGATCATACGACTTTGTGCTTGATGTTGAAAAAATTAAAGCCGCAACGACAAAAAAAACAAAAATTATCATCCTGACTAACCCAGGAAATCCTTCAGGAATGGTCATTCCGATGAGCACCATTCTTGAACTTAAAACATGGTGTGAACAACACGGAATCTTTTTGATCATTGATGAGGCATATCGCGACTACGCATTCACGCCAGAATTTAAGACCGCACTGCCCCTTGTCACCCAAAGCGAATGGGTCATCTGCGCCAGCACCTTCTCCAAAAATATGGCAATGAGCGGTTGGCGTATTGGCTATTTAGCGGTGCCTACGCACATCACCAAAGCGCTTGCTGGCATGCAAGATGCGTTGTTAAACTGTCTCAATAACACGGCACAATATGCAGCAATGTTCGCACTCGATCACCCAGAACTTACTGCACGATTACACACCTTGGTCAAAAACAACCGCGACCTTACCCAAGAACTTTTACAACCGCTTGTCGCACAAAACCTGATACAATTTGAAACACCTCAAGGCGGGCTTTTCATTTTCTTCAAAACGCCCCATGCAGACGCAACCGATTTGTGCATGAGCATCTTGAACCAAGCAAAAGTTTCGTTGGTTCCTGGACAATCATTTGGTCCATCCGGCGCTCCTTTTTTGCGTTTGTGCTATGCTCGTGACACTGAAATTTTGCGCGAAGGCGTAACGCGTTTAGTAAAATTTTTTATCTAAGGCACGATTATGTATAAAAAACGTGAACATGTGCACTTTATGGGAATTGGTGGTATCGGCATGAGCGGCATTGCCGAGATTTTACGCTTACGCGGATACACCGTCTCAGGTTGTGATCTTGGCAGCGCCTCAAAAACCATTGATCATCTAAGATCTATTGGTTGCACTATTTACCAAGGTCATGACGTTGCGCATATTCACGATGCTGATGTACTTGTTTACTCGTCAGCAGTCAAACATGATTCGCCCGAAATTCAGGCTGCGCTTGAAAAAGGCATTCCCGTCATTCCACGAGCGTTGATGTTGGGTGAACTGATGCGCACCAAATATAGCGTTGCTGTTTCAGGAGCGCATGGCAAAACCACCACAACCTCTCTTATTTCACACATTATGATTGAGGCCGACAAACAACCCTCAGTTATCATAGGCGGAGTACTTAAAAACATAGCTAACAACGCCAAATTAGGCGGCGGCGAGATTTTGATCGCTGAGGCAGATGAGAGTGATCGCTCACTGCTTAATCTTTCGCCAACTATGGCAGTCGTTACCAATATCGATGCCGAACACCTTGATACCTACAGCGATATTGACGATATCAAAAACACGTTCAAACACTTCTTAACACGCCTCCCCTTTTATGGTAAAGCCTTTGTTTGCATTGATGACCCTAATGTTCGTTCGATTTTACCACTTCCCCACGTATGCACCATTCGCTACGGCCTGAGCGAAGACGCTGATATTATGGGTGATATCATTGAATTGGGCGTCTCATCATCAGTTTTTGATGTCTATACGATGACCCAAATTTCTGGATCGCATCAGAAAGAGAAAAAACTTCTTGGGCGCATTTCACTCAGCATTCCCGGCCGCCACAATGGTCTTAATGACCTTGCTGCTATCGGTGTTTGCCTTGAATTTGACGTTCCATTCATAACTATTGCGCACGCGCTTGAAACATTTAAAGGCGTTGAGCGTCGGTTTGAATTTAAAGGCATGTGCAATGGCGCTGAAGTTTTTGATGATTACGGGCACCATCCAACCGAAATCAAAACAACTCTTGTAGTTGCCAATAAACGTAAGCAAAACCAGCTGCATGTTATCTTTCAGCCACATCGTTTTACCCGAACTCAAAAGCTGTGGGATGATTTTGTTGCCATTTTTGCCAATACAGATAACCCTTATTCAATCAATACGCTTTACATCACCGATATTTATCCAGCAAGTGAAGCCCCTATTCCCGGCATCACGGCTACACGCCTTGTAGAAGCGATCCGTCAGGCAAATCCCAACCTTAACGTTGCCTATATGGCTACTTATGAGCAGATAACCCTCCACGCACGCACGGTCATCAATGAAGGCGACCTTCTTCTGACCGTTGGCGCTGGAAAGGTTAATCAGATCGCTGAAGCGCTCGTACAAAGCAACGTAAAATAATTGACAAAATCTAAAAGATTAGCGATTCTGGCACATCGTTTCTCACTATTTTTATTTCCCTTTTTTACTATAAGGAGTGCAATGAAAGCAACATCCGGGGCATTACCGATTATTGTGGCTTTTTTGTGCCTTGCAAGCGTTCAATTTGTAGCTGCAGGTGACAACAAAACGGTTGTAGAAAAAATGAAAGAGGCCAAACCGGTAACGCGTCTTGGAAGCGTATATGCTCCAAAACCTGGCGAAAAAGGCCCTTTTACTATCAGCAAAGGTGATGCTGATTTGACATTGGGCGGACGTGTTCGCGTTGATTATGTCTATGATGACAATGTCTACATGCTTAACAAAAACATTCCTGATGAAGAACAGTACTTCAAAGAAACGGTCGATATTACCCTCGCAGCAGCCTATGGCCGTGAAAAATATGGCTATAACGCCGTTGATATTTTTACCGACTTACGTCACAAAGGCGTTTGGGGTAGACCACTCTCCTATGCCGATAAAGATGCCGGACTTCTTGGACAGAGCAGCATAAAGTTCAATAATGAAAGCAATTCAATTTTTGGTCCCCATGCACATACATCGACCAAAACATTGACCTGGTTCAATGAAGCATGGTTACGCTTTAGTCTTAATGCCGCTCTTGGTATTAAAGGCCAATCACATATTCAATACCTAAAACTTGGCTGGTTCCCCTTTGATCTTGGTCGCGGTATTGCACTTGGGTCATACTACGGACTTAATCGCGAGCTCATTGCGCTTTATAACTACAGCGAAGATAAAGCAGCTCCTGGTATTAATCTGACCGGCGACATTATTAAAGATCGCCTTAAATATGACATTTACTATGCACGCTTTGAAGAACGCGGCAAAAGCTTTGACGACGTTGTCAACGTTGAAAAACGCTACATTGTCGGTCGCCGTACCCATCCATGGCGCGGTGTGAGCAAAGATGACGATTTGATTGCCGGCCGCATTAAATGGAAAGCGCTCAAGAGCGAACGTGATGGCGAGCTCTATTTTGAGCCATATGTTTTTTATAATGCTGCTTCAGACAAAAAAGTAGATATTCCTGCTGACTCAAAGGTCAACTGGGGTTCCTATGGTATGCAAATTGAATATGCTTACAAAAACTTTGAATGCGGTGGCGAGTTTGCCCTTAACTACGGTAAAGAGCATCTCTACCATATCGACCGCGATCAAACCGATATTCATAATAGAGATGGCTATCTTAAAGAAGAACATCCAAAAATCGTAGACAAAAATCCTAACGATTCTTCAGCCATGCCTGTTCCCGTAACTGCTTATACCAATAAGGCATCGCGCGAACCTGTCTATGTTAATGGGGTTCAAATCAATATCGCTAATGGCGCAAGCGAAGATTATCCATTCTATAACGCCAAAGATCGCTTCCGTAAGGGCTATATCAACAAGCTTGGCGGCTGGATGACCGTTGTTGATGGCGCTTATACTTTTTCTCCATGGAATCTTAAAATAGCACTCGCTTACGCTTATGCCTCAGGCGATGATAATCCACATATTAATGAAGTAAACAAAACATATCATGGATTTGTTGGTCTTCATGAAAACTATAACGGCGGCAAACGCGTTAAAAGTATGTTAATTCTTGATGAACGCGACTTGCTACGTCCCGTCGCCAGAAGCGGCAACAGAGTCTCAGCCGCTGCTGATATTCACTTCAGCAACCTTCAATATGTTGGACTTGGTTGCAAATGGCTGCCAAAAAGTTGCATCAAGAATTTAGTCATTTGGCCTAACATTCTTGGCTTCTGGTCAACCCACCGCATGCATAAGTACATCCCTAATGCAAGCAATCCTAACAGACCTGGTCGCCTTTCTGAGACCGAATATGCACGTAATTATTTGGGAACTGAAGCGAATATTTGGACCAGCTGCAATATGATGACTGACCTTCGTTTTTACATTAACTTTGCAGCCTT
>JAHFBS010000059.1:0-574 GCA_023249895.1 bacterium
ATCGTTGCTTGTTATTAATAAGCACAACGACCCGAATGAATGTTTATATCATTCGGGTCGTTGTAATTTATGAAGATTTTAGCGTGGTGTGGGACTATGTTGTGGCCACCCCATCAACATTATCGTAAAGCATTTTGCCCATAAGATTCAGACTTGCGCCTGGTGGTAGCCTCAAGTGAACATCGTATGCAGTTCCCTTGGCGCTATCGCCAAAAACGATGCTGTTGGTTAAGGCTTGCGGTGTTGTTGTGTTAACAAAATCACTTTTATAGACTGCCGTTTCATGGAAAGTATTATCAGCTCCACCGATGGCAAGATATTTGCCATCAGGCCTCCAATTTATCGCATTAACAAATGTTGGATAAGGTTTAGCATTAACAAAGGTTAAAGAAGAACCATTAAAAGCATAAACCTGTAGTTCCTGTCCACTGATCGGGTGGTCTCCGCCAATGGCAAGATACCTGCCATCAGGACTCCAATTTACACTTCTAACATATGTTCCATAATCTACAGAAGCAGCGAGGGTTAATGATGTGCCTGAAAAAGAATAGACCTGTGCTTCATTTCCACTGAG
>JAHFBS010000059.1:584-2011 GCA_023249895.1 bacterium
GTCCGCCAATAGCAAGAAATCTGCCATCAGGGCTCCAATTGAGGCTCCACACAGTGGAAGAAGCAGAAGAACCATAATCTATAAAAGCAACAAGGCTTAAAGAATATCCAGAGAAAGCAAAAACCTGCACTTCATTTCCACTGAGTGGCGAGTCTGACCCAACAGCAAGAAATTTGCCATCAGGACTCCAATTTACACTTCTAATAAGAGCTCCATAAGCAAAAGAAGCGGCGAGGGTTAATGAAGAGCCTGAAAATGAATAAACTTGTACTTGAGCTCCACTTGCATTTCCCCCAACAGCAAGAAATTTGCCATCAGGACTCCAATTTACTGCATAAACCGTAGCTCCATAAACAAAAGAAGCGGCGAGGGTTAATGAAGAGCCTGAAAATGAATAAACTTGTACTTGAGCTCCACTTGCAGCGCCCCCAACAGCAAGAAATTTGCCGTCAGGACTCCAATTTACTGCATAAACCGTAGATCCATAAATTGCAGAAGCGGCGAGGGTTAATGAAGAGCCTGAAAATGAATAAACTTGTACTTGAGCACCAACTGGTAAATTCCCCGCAACAGCAAGAAATTTGCCATCAGGACTCCAATTTACTGTTTCAGCAATCATCAAAGAATGTTGGTTGATTCGAGATGTAATCGAAGTCAACGTTAACGTTGTGTCACTGTAATATGCAACTTTATTGTCAAGGGTGATTGTTCCTTTGGTAAACCGCACACCAGTATTCGTTGTCTGTAGCGTACAGCCATTCAAATAGAGCACAGCCGTTTCATCTGCCATCTTAATGAAATTATTATTAGTGTAGGTATTTTTGAGAGCGTACGGTGCATCAGTAAACGTTGCTGGCGCAATGGAAAGCGTGACTAAAGGGTCAATATATAAGCATGAATTTTGGGCAATGAAGCTTGGAATGGGTGAATGATAGACAAAAGCAGAAGTGCCGGTAATCAAAACATCATTGTGAACAAAGAGTTGACCATCCTGAAAGAGGAAATCACCGGTTGGAGCAAAAACGACATTATCAAGGGCAAGTTTGCTTGTAAGAGCGCCACAACGGAAAGCAGGGTAGGTGGGAGCGTTGCGGGTTGTTTTGATGATGGCATTGGCGATGGTGAGGGTTACATTAGTATCAATAAATATTTCAGCATTTTGGCCAATGATAATTTCATGGCCTTTGGCGTCAACAATAGTATTGCCGTTAAAATGTAAAACTTTACCCGCGGGAATGGTAAGGTTGCCATCAAGAATAAGCGTATGACCACGTCCATCGATATTGCCACCAGTAGTAAGAGTGACACCTGAATCGAACTCGAGATCTTTTAAAAGTCGAATGGTGCTGGTCTCACGCAGATCGATGCCGCCAGAAACTGAAAAAAGGACATCCATATTTGCGCATGATTGTGGCAAAACCGTAAAG
>JAHFBS010000059.1:2021-6166 GCA_023249895.1 bacterium
CACAAAACCTTGAGCGAGTGCTTCGCTATGAAATACAAAATTTTGGGTAGCGTAGGCAGTTTGATTGTTGTAGGCCGTGATGCTGTTTGCTGAAAGTGATGCAAAAAAAATAACAGGAAGTAATATCAAGAATATGTTGTGATGGTACCGCATCTCTCTTTCTCCCTTTTTACATAACATTTAGTTATGAATTCCTTTTCCCTAACCACGTTAACATATGTAGTACGGTAATGTTAATAATAATCCCAACAAGCAATGATAGTGCAGCGCTTATAGCTGAATTATAGTGCTGGATCAATAATCCCAACAATCCGAATGCGCATGATGCTGAAAATAGCGTTGGCAATGAAAGGCTCATTTGGCTTTTTACTACATCAAGATGATAGGCTCCTGAACTGGTTGCGGTCATGAGCATGACATCGGCAATGGGGGAAATGTGATTGCCAACGACTGAGCCAGACACAATGGCACCAATCAAAGCAAAAAGGAGCGGTGAGCTCGTCATATCTAACGGTGTGTTCATTCCAAGCAGCGATGGAAGCATGCTGAGGCCAAGTGGAATGAGCATGGTCATAGTCCCCCATGCCGTTCCCATGAGTGTTGCAATAGTGACGGCAAGCAGAAAAAAGATAAGCGGCAGCAATCGTAGGCTCATATAACCAGATAAGATATTTGCCAGATAGGCACCTGTTTGTAGATCTTTGTGAAGAATGACACTCAAGGTCCAGATAAAGAGCAGGGTTAGAGCCGTGCTCGCCTGGGACGACATACCTTCGGTGATTATTGTGGACAACATATTGCATGAAATTCTGGAACGTGTAACAAAGAAAATAAGCGTTGCAAGGATGGTAAAAAGTCCCCCTATACAAAATGCTGCTGGTATAAGATCACCGTTGATCGATTCAAAAAGTGTATGAGTACCGCCAAATACTGTCCAGCCTCCTAGGTAAAAAATTGAACAAAGAATCGAGGCGAAGAGCAAGACGATGGGGAAAAGAAAATCTATGATGGTTCCTGCTTGTGCGGACGATTCTTCTGGCGAGCTGCGTAGGATTGGTGATTTACCGCCCCAAAGGTTACCCGTGGTTTGAGCAATAGCTTCCTGTTGAGCAATAATGCCATATGAAAGTCGTCGTGATACCACGTACCATAAAGAAATTATGACAATGGGCGCATACATCATAAACGGAATGCAGCGAAGATACAGCTCAAAAGGATGTGCGTGCACAATGGTTGAAGTGGTGATAGTGGTGGAGACGCCAGAGCTGCGTAATTGTCCCATAATAAAAGCGGCCCAGCTCGAAAGTGGTGCGATAATAGCAAGTGGGGCTGCTATGAAGCTAACCATAGTGGCAAGCTTGGCGCGAGGAACTTTGAAGCGATCGGTAACTGGTTGCATGACGGCGCCGACGGTCAGGCAAGGGAAGTAATCATCGATGAAGAGGAGTGTTGAAAGTAATAATGAAGAACGCTCGGCACCTCGTGCTGTTGAGATGTGTTTCATGACGAAATTACCATATGCATATGTTGCTCCAGATCGTTGAATGATAGCGATAAGGATGCCGATGATAAAAAGAAACGCGAGAATGAAAAGATAGTAGCAGGTTTGGAATGATTCCCACGATGTAAGCTTGGTAAGTTCTGTCTTTTCAAGGAATCGAGTTGCTATCAGTTGGCTTGCTGAAAAAATATTAAAATCACCCACAATAAGAGCTGCACTGACAATGCCGGCAATAAGTGCCGGAAGTACACGACGTGTTATCGTCGCAAAAATAATGACGATAAGCGGCGGGAGAATGACGAGCCATGATTGGGTCATAACGATTCCTTCTGAGTAGAGTTTTTATATGCTTTTAAAAAAATAGCACGATACTGATTAATAACGCGATCAATGCTGAATTTTTCATCAATAAGCATGCGCCCTGCGTTGCCCATTGCAGCAGCCTTTTCAGGGTGCTGATAAAGCGTTTCAAGTGCTCGCATGAGCGGGTGGATGTCTCCTGGCGGCACTAAAAATCCATGAGTACCATCAGTAATAACGTCGTGATGGTGATGCTCATGTGTTGTAATAACGGGGATGCCGCAACAGAGCGCTTCTAAAAGTGCGAGTGAAATTCCCTCACTTTGTGACGAAAGTGCAAAACAATCGAATAGTGGATAAAAGCGCCAAGCTTCGGGTTGCTCGCCCGCAAAAATTACATGAGATGCGATGTCCTGTGATTGGGCTAATGATCTGAGCGCTTCCAGCTGCGATCCACTACCAACTAACACAAGTTTGAGTGGCCGTGGTGATTGTGTTCTTGAACATAACCGTGCAAATGCCGTGAGTAAGACATCATATGATTTAATGGGTTCAAGCCGTCCAACCGAGCCAACGACAAAAGCATGTTCGGGGATGCCGAGCTCAGGACGTGTTAGTGGATTGATCTGCGCTTGCTGCCGTAATGCATGTGCATCAATGCCATTCTGTATAACAACAAGATTGTTGCATGCATAGTGTTGATGACGTTGATTTTTAATGGGGCGTATGATGTGGTCAAGATAGGTATCGTTGACGGTATCGGCAACTGCTATGGTGGTGTCTGAAAGATGAGCTGTGTGTCGATTAATAAAACTGCGCAAGCGTCCCTCGTGCACACAATTACCATGTAAATCACTAACGACAGGAATTCTGTAGCGCCGGCCCATCAACCGTCCTAAGATATTTGCGGACCATAATGAAGTGTGTATAACATCAGGTTTTATGTCTTGTACACATCGTGCAAGTCGGTAATAAAGTAATGGATCGTAACGGTGCAATAATCCGTGTACGTGGTCGGTTGGAATTCCCAACTTCTCTATTATTTTTCTGCAGGGGCCGTCATGAAAATAGACAACATGGTGCTGAAACTGCCCGGTGCGCATTTTTGAAAGTAATGCACACAATGCTCGTTCAGCACCGCCAATTTTAAGACTGGTGATAATATGAAGAACCTTCAACGGATGATGTTGAGAAGCGTCATTTGGGACGGGGCGACCCCGCGGAGTTATTCATCATTGCCAGCATCCTCAGGTGGAGTTGGGGCGCCGCCGCCATCTGTTTCTTTATCAATAAAGGCCATAAGGCGTTGACTACGTGATGGGTGACGAAGCTTGCGTAACGCTTTGACTTCTATCTGACGAATACGTTCACGAGTGACCGAGAAGTCTTTACCGACTTCTTCAAGCGTATGCTCTGATGCAACGTCGATGCCGAAGCGCATTTTAAGAACTTTCTCTTCGCGCGGTGTAAGCGTCTTAAGGACCTCGCGAACTTTTTCTTTAAGGTCTTCGTTAATAACCGCATCAACTGGAGAATACTCATTTTCATCTTCAATGAAATCTTTAAGGTAGGTATCATCACTATCGCCAACGGGCGTTTCAAGCGATACCGGCTCTTTAGAAATCTTGATAATGTTTTTAATTTTCTTCTCGTCAAGATTAAGCTCTTTGGCAAGTTCTGCGTATGAAGGATCGTGTCCTTTTTCTTGGACATACGTGCGCGTGATTTTATTGATTTTGCTGAGGGTTTCAACCATATGTACTGGGACGCGGATAGTACGCGATTGATCAGCAATGGCACGCGTTATTGCTTGGCGAATCCACCAGGTGGCATAGGTTGAGAATTTAAATCCGCGTTCAAATTCAAACTTTTCAACTGCCTTAAGAAGACCAATGTTGCCTTCTTGAATAAGATCCAAGAAATGCAAACCACGATTTATGTATTTTTTTGCAATGTTAACAACAAGCCGAAGGTTAGCACGTGCAAGATCATCTTTTGCTGATTTATCTTTGGCTTGGGCGACCATGAACTTTTTGAAGAGTTTGACGATTTTCTCTTTAGGAAGGCCGGCTTCACCCTCGATCTTCTTGATCATTTTGTTGCCGCTACGGATAGTGGCATCTAGAAATGCAAGTTGTTCAAGATCATCTTGGGTAGGCTTTTTAAGGCTTTGATAAAATTTAAATTTAACTTCAGCAGCCTTAATTTCCTCTTCTTTTTCTTGAATCTTATGAAGGACCTTTTCGATCTTTTTGCCAAATTTTCTAATTTGCTTGTTAGAAATTTTAATGGCGCGAATACCTTGAACGACTTGATTACGATTTTCTTCAACCGCTGCCAACAT
>JAHFBS010000060.1 GCA_023249895.1 bacterium
TCTACTACGCTTACAAACGGCTTGAATTTCTTATGGGCCAACCGCTGGTGCTTGCTGATCAACATCCTATCAATGGCTCTGCAACCAAGCTTATGTGGAAACCATTCAAAAAAGTACATCTCAAAGCACTCCAAGCGTACTACGATGACGCACTCAGCAACCGACCTGAAATAAAAGAAGCGTTACGTAAAATCGATATTGAACGTTGGAATGTACGGCTTGCTCAAGGCGACCGTTTGCCAACTTTTTCAGCACAAGCGGTAAGTGGGTTTCAAACACTTGTTTATCCTGATCAAGCTCAACACACTACACGTGGTTATTACTGGTTTGGGGTAAAGGCATCATGGCTTATGTTTGACGGCGTCGTTAAGCAATATCAAGAACGCCAAGCGTATGCAAATAAAATCAAAGAGATGCTTATGAAAGAACAGGTTACCCTTAACATCAAAGAAGAAGTTCAAGAGAAATACTTTGCACTTTCAAAATCGCTCATACGACTTCAAGCACAAAAGCTTAACTACGTACGAGCTCATAATGATTTTAAGTTACGCAAACAAGAACTTGAGATCGGTCAGCTTGCACCAACCGATTTTGATAACGTCAAAACAGCGTGGGAGCAAGCCAAGCTCCTGTGGTATTCCGCCGCAATCGCGGTTGAAACGGCCAAATATGAACTCATGTATGCGTGTGGCTATCCGACTGAATTAACGTTTTAAGCAGCCCATCGATACTATATCTGATGAGCTGCCTTTTAGAGCTCAGAGCCTTATTATCTTTTACAGTAACAAATTAGTTCCTGTATTCATTAATGCTTTCCACGAAACCGGAAAGATCTGCTCGGTGCATGAAGCAACAAAACTTGCGTAGGTACGAATTTCGCGTTGCGCAGATCCATCAAGGCGCAATATTGCAAGCCGTGCATACCCTGCCAAACTGGCAGTTTCAATAAATTCGGTATACATCGATTGTGGCAAAATCATACGTGCTTGTTCAGGGCATACGCCTTGTTCTAAAAGTTGATTATAAAGCGTGCAGGACTGTTCAACTGCCGCACGCATCTGCGTAACAACCGATTCATTGTTGTCGACGGCAGTATCTTTGGAACCTTGTTTGATATTTTTGTCACGCTGGCGAACAACACCAGGAACAAAACATTGCGGAGCATCGGTCACATAGCGGCGCGAGACTTCATTGCGCGCAAATCCAATAGTGTGACGATACCATTCGCGTACAACAAAAATAGGCATTTTAATTCTAAAACGAAGTTGTGGATGGAAAAATGGTGTCACATGACGATGATGCGCCAGATACTCAATTAGTTGTTTGTCGCGTTCTGATAGAACCTGATGCTCTTTACCTTCAGCATCGGTAACTGTTTGGAACGCAGATTCCTTGTTCATCGAAACACGTGCCGCATTTGCCACGGTCAGGTCACTTCCAAACCATTCGAGAAGCTCAACAAAACCAATACCGTCTTCCAAAAAAAGTTTTCGCGGTTGATTCATTAACGTCGATGACGTTGCTGAAAAATTACTTTGTAGTTCCATGAGGCACCCCGTTCTTGCATTTTTATTCGACACCTTACAAACTAGGTGGAGTTTAAAAAAAATCACGTCGGAAAGATACCGAGATTTGAGGAAGTTGTCATGGAAAAAACACGCATACTACGTTTTGCTGTATGGTTCGTCACTGTCCTGCTAGGCAAAGGGATTAAACTCTCTCTTGCACTTGGCTCATACGCGGTTGGTCTTTCGGGCATCGCCGTTACCTTTCCGCTGATGGGACGCATGATGAGTTTGACGAGCACGTGTATTGTTGCCGGCATGCTCGGAACGATCTGCGCATTTTTTACCGGATTACCACTAACATTTGGATTGCCTTCAATCGCAGCAACTCTTTCGTGGGCATGTTCATCGTCAACTCAAAAATCACATCGTTTACTCGGCTTTATTCTTCACGTCTTACTTCCGCTGGGCTGCATGGCAATTTTTATGACGCATCCTGTTGCAAGCCACGCCTGGTATTATGCACTTTATTGGCTCATTCCCGTTTGCATTTGGCTCAGCAAAAGCCGTCACGTTTTTATGCATGCACTCCAAAGCACCTTTGTTGCGCATGCAGTTGGCAGCACACTATGGCTTTTGACCGGATCACTCACCGCAGCTCAATGGACAGCGTTGGTGCCGGTAGTAGCGTTTGAACGCTTTATGATTGCAGGATTAAGCACCTGCGTTTGGTATGGAATTGAATATGCGGTGCAAAAGTTAGACCGTCCGGTGGGCCAAGCCAAACAACGAGCAGCGTAAAATTTATTTTCCCTTTAGCACGCCTGCAAACGCAATTTCTTTAAGCGGCCGACGATCGGAAATCTCTTCTTTTTTCTGTAAATCTTCTGGCAGATCTTGTACACGGCCGGGTTTGCCAATAGCACACATCGCTTCAACCACATAATCGTCAGACGCCTGCACTATCTTATGCGCTTTGTCATAATCAAAGCCCTCCATCCCATGCGCTACAAGCCCCATCAGAGAACTCTGAAGCGCCAAACTCATCCAGGCAGAACCGGTATCAAATGAGTGAGTTAGCGCCGGCTCGTTATTATATTCAAACTTCTTGCGTGAAAGAATCACCACCAATACCGCCGCATTTTTTGTCCACGATTGGTTAAAGGGCACCATAAGATCAAAGAATGTTTGCCAATACGGCGAGCTTTTGGTCGCATAAACAAAGCGCCAGGGCTGATTATTGTATGAAGATGGCGCCCAGCGAGCCGCCTCAAAAAGAGTCATCAGCTGCTCGTCAGATATGGCCTCACCTGACATTGCACGTGGTGACCAACGATCAAGAAAAAGCTTATTGATTTTGTAGGATGACGTACGGACTGGCATAAAATCTCCTTTTTTATTGTCCATCTGAATATTTGAGTATAGCAGACGATTTCAATGCGTTTGTATCACACAAAAACACTGTTATACTAGCACTTTCTGATATTAATTTGTGGGAGGACCGACACAATGCATCGTGTCAAAAACATTGCTCGTAGATCATTGCTCTGGATAGCACTTTTGCTTACATCATCACATTCAACACTTGCACCGCAATCATCGCAACCAAAATCATGGGACTACATATTTGAACATACTAAAAACAGCGTTGTTCAGATTTTTGCACTGGGCACCCACTTTAACTGGGAGATACCCTTTCAGGCTGGCGATGGATTTGAACATCGAGGTGGCGGCGTTATAGTAAGTCCTCAAGGCGATATCTACACAAACTTTCACGTCATCGACGAAGCGGATGTCATTTATATTCAACATCCACTTTTAGAAGAAAAATTTGCGGTCGATTTTTTGGGCGCAAGTCCTTCATGTGACCTTGCCCATCTTCGCATCAAAGCTGAAGATTTTCAAAAACTTACCACCATGCTTTCAATTAAGCAGCTCGAATTTTTGACACTCGGTGACTCCGACCGCATGAGACAAGGCAATGCTATTATGGTCATCGGTTATCCACTCGGCGATGAAGAGGTCAAACTTTCGCTCGGCACTATTTCTGGGCAAACAGAATCATCGGTCGGCGGCGAATGTTTCACCATCGATGCCTCAACCTATCCTGGAAATTCAGGCGGCCCTGTTCTGAATAACAACGGCGAGGTTATTGGCTTTCTTGTCGCGGTTGCCCAAAGCCATGGTCGCGCGGTTGAAAATATTGGACATGTCATTCCCGTCAATCGTCTCAAAGCCATCGCACAAGAACTTACCGATGGCATTATTCTTCGCTCATCCTATTGGGGGCTTCATTTTGCACCAACAACAGCCGAAACGCTTATGTATCTTGGCAGCAAAGACGGTTGCGGTGTTTATGTTTCTGCCGTACAATCAGGCTCACTTGCCGAAAAAGCTGGCATTAAAGCAGGTGATATCATCATCAAAATCAATGGTTTTAAAGTTAACCGTTTTGGCAACATCAGCGTTGACTGGACCGACTATCGTATTTCATTCACCGATCTTTTAGCGCGCATCAGAAACGGCGATCGTGTTGAATTTACCGTACGTCGCAGAGAAAAAATCTTTAATTGTTCAGTAGAAAAATGTGCCCCTGCCAAAACTTCGGTAAAAAGTTACTGTCTCCCTTTTGAAGAAGAACCACCCTACGATGTCTTTGGCGGCATGGTATTTATGGAAATGACCAACAACCACATCGCACAATTTTTATCATCGATGTACGGACTATTCCCCTCACTACCAATCTCAGAAGACAAAACGCAGACGCAGTGGGCAGAACAACTCAAATTTTCCGTAAGCGACGCGGCCAATACGCCGCATGTCATCATTACGCATGTATTCCCCGAGACTGAGTTGGGCAAGAGTTCTATGTTCGGACCTTTTGACTGCATCATTGAAAAAATTAATACGATAAAAGTTCGTACCCTAGAAGAGCTTCGTAATGCCATCTGCAAAGGTGCTTCAACCGGTTACATCCTGATTGAAACACGCTATGGCACTAAAGTTGTATTGCCACTTAACAAAATTTTGGCACAAGAAAAAGAGCTGGCAGACAAATATGGCTACCAGCTCTCATCACTTATTGAACAGCTCAATGACACTAGAACGGCAAGTCGTCCTCAAAAGGCGCCTCGTCCTTAAGTGCAACTTCACCACGAGGAGCAACGGCTCCATCGCCTGGAATGATTGGTTTTGCAGCTACCTTTTTGATGCGTGCAGGCTTGGCTTCTTCAGACTTGGTTGCGGGAGCAAATTCTTCTGATTGCTCGTTTGCACTCTCATCAGCTTGTGCGCCAGCAGGCAAAAATGTTACACGGTCAGCAACAATAGAATGTTTGCTGCGCTTAGTGCCATCATCTTCTTGCCATGAATCAAGTTTCAAACGGCCTTCAACCAACACCGCACGACCTTTGCTCAAATATTGACGGCAGCTATCTGCTTGCGGGCCCCACACATCAACATCGACAAAGCATACTTCTTGCACCATAGCGCCCGTTTTATTTTTGAACTGACGGTTTGATGCAAGACCAAGGCGG
Organism: bacterium; assembly: GCA_023249895.1. Classification (GTDB taxonomy): domain Bacteria; phylum Babelota; class Babeliae; order Babelales; family RVW-14; genus UASB124. The sequence continues at coordinate 5,042 of JAHFBS010000060.1, forward strand.
CAGACTGATTGGCCTGAATTAAGCTGTTTGAGTTCTGGATCACGGGTAAGATTACCCATCATGATAACGCGATTATAACTTGCCATAATAATCCTTTGATTATGATTTTCTGTACGGTGGCTCAGTCTACACGCCAGCCTTATTTAAGCAAATTGGAGAGGTAATTTGGGGAACTTATTCGTCAGAAATCGATCTTTGAGGCACATACAAATGAAGATCATTTCTTTCATCACGAAAGCCCCAAAAATCATTACCTTGTCGCTCACAGGCAATAGCGTGCATTTTTAAATAACAAATTGCTGCAGCAAGCGTCGCTGCACCAACCGCAACCCCAACCATCCTAGGAACAGTTGAACAATGATTTTTTCGTTCATACAGAGCCTGTTCTTGCTGCAACACATATATCAAAAGGTTGAATTCAGTTAAAACCTCTTCATGTTGAGACGATACGTTCATCCCAAATGCACGCGCAAACAAACCACTCATTAAAACTATACATACTAAAAAACGCGCTACTTGCATCTCATCCAACTTTAAAAAATGTTAATCATCAAGAAACGCACCCAACGGCCGGAAAACAGGCTCCGAAGGTTCTACATAAGAAGGCGGGGGTGTATCAGGATATGAAACAATGCCAGGCACATTACTCGAAACAGTTGCAGAAGCACTCTGATTCGATATTGGACGAGCAGGTTGTTCGCCCACAAGCCGACTCTGATGTTTTTTGAGCAAATACACAACACACGCAACCGTTATCACACCCAACGAAACAGCAGTGGCAATAAGGGCAGTACGATGTGTATGCCGCTGAGCTTTTGAAGCTTGTTCTTGCTCTAAAGCAACTATAACTTCCTGTAAAACTTTTTTTTCCTGCTCCGCGGATACCTGATCGGTAATCCCATAACAGGCGACATAACAACTCATCACAACCATCATAATTAATCGAAAAAGCATAACGTCATCCTCGAGAAGAAAGCATATGTGCAAGTTCTTCTAATCGATTCATGCGGTGATGATATGGTTCAGATTGCGCT
>JAHFBS010000061.1 GCA_023249895.1 bacterium
CATTACGATCACTCCACAACCAATAACACTGCGATTCATGCAATCCCTTCCTCCTATCACCGCACTCTTGCTACGTTAAAATTATTAACCAAAGCTTATCATGAAGGATAGATAATGATGAAAAAGATGTTTTTTTTCCTCGCTCTTCTCAATGTCAGTCTCCACGCGGAACAACCTGTCTTTATGGGGCAACGTTTTATTCTCACATTGCCTGAAAACAAAAATTTTGACCATTTAGGAAGCTGGCTTGCTGCCACTAAACCCGCAGGAGTTATGCTCTTAGCCTCGCACGTACGCAACCGTAACACTGCACGCAAACTCATATCATTTCTTCAGCATGAAGCAAAAAAAATAGGCATCCCCTCCCTTATCATTGCCATCGATTGGGAAGGCGGCATCGTTTCACGCCCGAGTGAACAGGCAGGATTTCATTCAATCCCTAGCCCCTGGCTCTTGGCTCATGCAGGCTGTTCAGCGAGTTTTATCGCCGGCATGCTTGTTGGACAACAATTACGTGACATTGGTGTTACCATGAATTTTGCGCCCTTGCTTGATGCTTTTGATAATAACAATCATATACTTGCAACACGATGCTTTGCAGCAGATCCAGAAACACTTTTTACGTGCGCACAAGCATATGCCCAGGGACTTGCAACCCAAGGGATCACACCAGTTATCAAGCACTTCCCCGGCCTTGAATCTGCAACGCAAGATACTCATTTGAACACGGCAACACTCAGCAAAAACTCATGTTCTCTTTTTGATCGCATGCTATATGCGGGAGCACCTTGCGTTATGGCAACACACGCCATCGCGCCGGAATTTGGCGACACGCCGATAACACTTTCACCCGCAGCCGTTGCTCATCTTAAAAAATGCAATCCTCATGCCTTACGTATCACCGATGATTTTTGTATGAAAGCATTATCAGGCAATTACACGCTTGAGAATGCAGCCTGGACATCACTCTCCTGCGGTTATCATCTTATTATTTTTTCTGGATCCACCGCACACCAACAACAACTTATGCGCAATCTTCAAGAACGGTATGAAAAACTTTCAGCGTCTGAAAAAAAATCGTGGGCTGATGCACAAAAATTTATCGCACGTTTCAAAAGTAATCAGAAAAGCGTCGCGCCTTGTCAGCTCAATGAACCTGCTCTTGCACGCTTTCTTGCACAACGGTGCATCACCATTCCTGAACATACTCCGAGCTTGCGCAATCAAACCATTAATCTTATAACTACCGATCTTGTCAAAATTCGGCCACCCGAAACGTGGTTCACCGATAACAAACATAGCTATCTTGCACGTAGTCTTGAACAGTACGGCTGCCGTGTTAACGAAATTATTCTCAACCCTTGTTCTGAAGAAAGCCTCACCAACCTCCGTGCGTTTATAGATACTTTGGATACCGCTCAATCAGAACCCATCATTCTCCAAACGTTTTTTTATGCCGATGGAACCTGGAATAAAATCCAGCAGCAATGGCTCGATATGCTCAACTCTTACCAACGCAATCTCATTATCATTTCACTCGGGCATCCGCATGAGCGTAAATTTTTTCAGCAGGCAAATATCATTAATCTTGGCTCATTTCACCAACCACTCCTCACGCGTGTCGCTCAACTTTTGTGTACCCCTTATCCTCAAACAGGTGCTGACAAACTCTTTGCCACCAAAGAAAACTTACTTCGCGGCAAACGGTTTGGATTGTTGTGCAACAAATGCAGTGTCATTCACAATAACGCGGTAACACGCCTTCTTCCCGATGTACTTTATGAGTGGACAATAACCTGTAACGATGCCACCAAACTTGCTGCGCTTTTTAGCCCAGAACATGGCATGCTGGGAACTTCACAAGCAGGCGCATCAATTAACTCGCAACAAAAAACGCAGTGGGGATGTCCTTGTTACTCTCTTCATGGAACGCATCGCCAACCGACACCAGAGATGTTGAAAAAGCTTGATCTCATACTTATTGACCTTCAGGATGTTGGCGTCAGATGTTTTACATACCTCAGTACGGCAAAGCTTGTCCTTGAAGCGGCAGCACAAGCACACATTCCGGTTATCATTCTTGATCACCCCAATCCTTTGCAGATGTGGCACAAAGCAGGTCCAATCTGTACACAAGAATTTCAGTCATTTCTTGGCGCGTTACCCATTCCCTTCTTATATGGAACAACAATGGGAACGGTGCTTGAACACGCCAATAATGTCATCGATGCGCATCTTACCGTCATCGCAAGCGACCAACCCATCGATCCTTGGCAGATAGCCTTTATCCCACCATCACCAAATCTCATGAGTATTGATCATGTACTTGCCTACCCACTCACCGTGTTTCTGGAAGGAACATCATATTCTGAAGGACGAGGGACGGCGTATCCATTTTTGCAATGCGGAGCGCCGTGGGTTAATGCGCAACACGTAGCAGCACAACTTAATGCACAAAAACTTGCAGGAGTATTTTTTGAACCAATTTCGTTCACGCCGCATAGCTGCCGCGGCATTGCAGACAATCCAAAATTTAATGGAAAGCTCTGTCATGGAATTTTTATACATATCGTTGATCATGCAATAGTACAACCACTTACCGTTGCACACGCGATTATTTCAACGCTTTTTACATTGTATCCGAAACATACTGAACTCATCACAAGTAAGGATCGTTATACACTTGATCTTTTATTGGGAAGTGATGAATGGAGAAAAGAGTTGTCCCTGGCATAAACTCTCTTACCCCTATTTTTTATTTCATAGGTCAATGACGTTGTATCCTGGCACGATGTATCAAATTCTTGTTTGGTAAAAATGGTTACATTTTTAGGAATTTCCAAACTCAACAATGCATCAAATGCCAAATCTCCTCGTTGATAGACCTTTTTGTCCGACGACTCAATGATGACCAAGAGATTAAGATCATCATCTTCGTCAGGAGTTCCCCATGCATATTTGCCATACAGATAAATTTCCAATGGATTGTATGCCTTGACGAGTCGCCGAATCGCCTCTTGTATTTTTTCTTGTGAAATCATCTAAAACCTCATTCTAAATAACGATCACTTCGTACGCTGCTAAGAATACATAACTTATCATAAGAGAAAACTGGAATTGCAAACGCTTCTATCTCTTATACAAAATCATAGCATTGGCAAAAAGCGGCATGCCCGCTAAATATTCTTTAAACTCCTGCTTGCTAGAAAAAACGCCGCCAAACATATCGAGCTGATATAAATTATTAATGAACGCGCCACCCGTATCAGCCAAAATTCCTAACCGTACTTCATGCGCGCCGGTGATCGGATGCTGGTACGATAACGCAATAACTTTGCCAAATCCGATGTTGTATACATCGCCGGCAAAAATTACGCCACGTCGATGAACAAATCGATCGACAAGTGTTTGTCGTGAAGGGTGTTGATTTTTAAGTTCTCTAAAAAACCAATAACGTTCCTGCGCTAAAATATTTTTTTGTTTGCGATCATAGGCAATACCATTGTTCTGGTCAACGTTTAAAATTTTAGTTGTACCATCAGTAAATTTTACGATAACCGTACCATGCATCAACGCATCTTCAAGGCTTTGTCGCGAGACCCACGCGTAGGAATGACTTTTGTAATGATTCTTTTTTTTATCCAAAGCGCCTGCAAGAATTTGATGCTTGGTATATTTTTTCTGAATATCATTGTCATACAACTGGTACAAAGCGCACGGATATTTTTTAGTTTTTTTGTGCGATCCACGTACTGAAAAAATACCATACGAAGTAAGACGAATTTTGCCGTCCGGTGGAAGATTAATTGCCTGACGCGCAGCTCCCTTATCATCCGCACACCATCGCACCGCTTCAAAATGTGTACGCAAAAATTCTGGATCCATTATGCGAAATGATTGTTTCTTGCGATCTTCTTGAATGGTTTTGATAATAAACTTCAGCGTCTTTTCAACAGCGGCATAAGATACAAGAGGGCGAAATTGCTGCGGATTAATGGTCTTGTCAGGCGTATTGCGATGCGCATGGAGGTAGCGTAAAGCATCCTGTGCAGCATAGAGTAGTGCAATCGGATCAGTTGCAATCATCGATGATGGATCAAAATCAGGAGCTTCTTCTTTAAAAAACTTCTTAACTGATACGGTCGTCTTGCATGGACGCGGGCACACGGAGATATTGTCGAGATGAAAGCAATTACAGGTATTGATGGTCAAAAAAACAATAACGGATACGAAACGCTTCATGACTCCCCCTTTTTCATTTACATCAAGTTAAACACATTCACTTTTGCCTGGTCAAGCATCACCACACTCTTATCAGCAAAGATCCTGAATGGTAAACTACATTTGTCATACCCGCGAAAGCGCACGTTTGCCATTTCCTGCCCGTCATTCCCGCGGAGGCGGGAATCTAGGCGTAAATAGAGCTTCTGGGACTGGGTCCCCGCATTCGCGAGGACGACATAAAAGTTAGATATGAAGGACAGGTTGGCGACGACTACGATTACGGCCTGTCATACCCGCGGAAGCGGGTATCCAGAGAAAATAGGGGGACGATTAATGGAAAATCACATAATGCATCATCACGAACACAATCTTATTCTTCAACGCCATCCCTCAAGCGCCCAACGCTTTATCGTCCTGAATCAAGAACGAGGTAAAATCACCCTTACCGTTCTTAACCAACATCATGCTCGACAACTTCACCCCGGAACCTGTTTTTCGTGCGTTTTTAATCACAAAAATACCCATCTCTACCTCAGTACCCACAACCTTCATAACATCACCTCACTTTCCTACCAGAATCCCAACGATATCTTTTGGTATCACCACCTTCTATAACTCTGTAAAGCATTTTTACCCGACCATCAACCCCATCCAGATGCTTTCAGCTTTGTTACTAATTGCATTAAAATGACTTCTACCATCACACACACTGATTGTAATATCAAAGATCTTCAATCGTTATGCACCGGCGTTCTTATGTGGCTTTTGGGGTTTTATCCGCCAGAAAACTGCATAAATCTGCTTCTTTTAGCACGTAGCATATGTGAAAATGGCTTGTATCAGGCAAATTGCACATCATACCCATTTGCCTCTTTGCTCCAAAACAGCGAAAATAAAGATCTTGAACAGTGGATTGTTACCTGTATGCAATCACACCCACAATCGCATATGTTCAAAACATCAGAATTATTACGTAGGTACCACCATAACGGACAAGATCATGAAAAAGATTAATTTTTTTATACTCGGTATAATCGCCGGCTTTTTTACTCTCTTGCCGCATCTTTATACCGCACAACCACTCAGAACAAGCGGGCTTGCACTTGTTGGCACGGTAGAATTACGCACTACACAACGCGACGCGCTGGCCAAAACGCACACAGAACTTGGCCAACGGTCAGAAAATGAGCTCAAAACAACTGATGCGCTGCTTCAAACACTCACGCAAGAAATCACGCTCACCAAAAACAAATTAGCAACGGCATCACCGCAAGAACTTGAGCTACTTAATAAAAAAATAGCCATCCTGTACGATCGCAAACAAAATTTACGCGAATATCAGGAACAATGGGCAACCATTCTTCGACTGATCACTACGCATCAAACCTTGGTAGAAGATATCATCACCTATCTGGCCTCACCACGACCTACGCTTAAACCAATTTATCCGTGGAAAGAGGTGTACGACACCCATTTACACCAAGCAGAAGCTGAAGCGAAAATTGAATATGATCTTAAAAAGCGTGATTCGGTAAGCAATCAACGAGCTGCAGCAGCCGATATGCTCACCTGGCTTGAAAAACAGATTGATAAAAAAACCAGAGAACATACTGAATTAACGTCTAAGATTGAACAAGCAGTCCACGAACCCTCGCTTAAAGATCAGAGCGATATCGTCACCCATGAGTTAAGCGCGCTGAAAGAAAAAGTTATCAGCACTTCGCTGCTTATCGAAAAACTTGATCGCGAAATTAAATGGCGCAACGATATCATTGATCTTGAACACAACCGCTTTGATGATCAAAAATCGCTGCTC
>JAHFBS010000062.1 GCA_023249895.1 bacterium
TAATTTGCCGCCGCGCCATGAGGCGAAAAACTTTTTTTACGAATCCAATCTACATCCGTAATACTGTCACGAAAGACATGTGCCATAATCGATTCTTGCGCTTCACGGCGTAATAATTTTACATGTTCAAGAATCTCTATGCTCGGCCTAAAACGATTGATCAACTGTTTTAACATTTTGACTGCTCCCTTTTTTCAGCGATTCAGCATACCAGCAATACAGTGCACGTATCCCATCGATAAGCTTCAGCGACGGTCGCCACCCCAATCGTTGCAAGCACGATACATCAAGAAGCTTGCGAGGCGTTCCATCAGACCTCGTGGTATCGAAATAAACACGTCCCTGATAGCCAACACTATCACGTATAATTTCAGCAAGATGGCGAATGGTACAATCAACCCCTGTTCCAACATTGATACACTCGCCAATATCCTGGTAATCATATGATTCTGCTACAAAAAGAGCTGCCTGCGCAAGATCGTCAACATGTAAGAATTCGCGGCAAGCAGAACCACTTCCCCACAAAGTCACCTGGTCAGCTTCAATACCAATATGTTGTAAAATAGATAGGATCCCTTTTCGAGAAGGTGCATCAGACAGACTCAGGCCAAAACCAATACCATAATGCGCGAGATCTTCGCACATTGCTTCATAATCCCCCTGCATCAATAATTTTGCGAGATGAAATTTACGCATCAGTGCCGGCAGAACATGCGCCGTTTCAAGGTTAAAATTGTCATGAGGACCATATAAATTAGTCGGCATAAGCGAAACAAAATTAGTACCATACTGCTCGTTGTAATAACGACAAAGCTTGATTGCCGCAATCTTTGCAATCGCATAAGGTTCGTTAGTCGGCTCTAAAAAGCCTGATAACAAATATTCTTCTTTGAGCGGTTGTTGCGCATATTTGGGATAAATACATGAAGAACCAAAATTAATAAGTTTTTTAACACCATGTAGATATGCTGCATGAATCACGTTGGATGCAATCATAATATTGTCATAAACAAATTCGGCTTTATAGGTTGCATTGGCACCAATACCACCGACTTTTGCCGCTGCAAGAAAAACATATTCTGGGCGTTGCGTAGCAAAAAATTCATTCACCTGCAGCTGATTGCGCACATCAAGTTCTTGAAATGACCGTACCACAAGATTGGTATAACCATTACGCGTCAGTTCTCGTACAAGAGCAGAACCAACAAGACCTTGATGCCCTGCAACATAAATTTTTGACCTACGCGATATCATGACATATCCCTATCATCCTGCTGTTGCAAGGTAAAATCATGATTGGTATAGGAAAAATCCTTAACTTTACAGATGGTTATTCCCTGCCCGGGAGAATCAATGCCAAGGTACTTGAAATCATAGTCAACCATGATGGCAATAAGCTCATCAAAAGTAACTCGGGGTTGCCAACCAAGTAGGCTATGCGCCTTAGAGGCATCAGCCTGAAGATGCTCAACCTCAGATGGGCGAAAATAACGAGAATCAACTTCAATAACACAATCACCAAGTTTGAAATAAGGCTTCCAGTCGCTGGTAAAATTATTAATTATTGCACGCTCCTGAACACCACTTCCAACCCAGGCTAATGTAATACCGGCATATGCAAATGCTTTTTCAACAAAGGCTCGCACCGTGTTGCTTTGTCCTGTTCCAATAACATAGTCATCTGGACAATCCATCTGTAACATACGCCACATGAGTTCAACATATTCGGGCGCAAAACCCCAATCACGCTTGGTCTCAAGGTTGCCAAGATACAATTTTTTTTGTTTACCTAGTCGCATAGAAGCAAGGGCACGCGTAATTTTACGCGTTACAAAGGTCTCGCCACGACGAGGACTCTCGTGGTTAAACAAAATTCCATTACATGCAAACACGCCATAGGCTTCACGGTAGTTAATGGTCATCCAATAAGCATATGCTTTTGCCGCTGCATAAGGACTACGTGGATGGAAGGGCGTGTGCTCATGTTGTGGCGCAGGCGAAGATCCAAACATTTCAGAAGAAGATGCTTGATAAAATCTTATCGGGCGATGTACCTGACGAATTGCTTCTAAAATTCTTGTCGTCCCCAACCCGGTTACTTGTCCAGTATATTCGGGCATTTGAAATGACACTTTAACATGCGTTTGTGCGGCTAAATGATATACCTCGTCAGGCTGTATCTTATCAATAAGCGCCGTCAAAACACCGGTATCGGTCAGATCACCGTAGTGTAAAAAAAGTCTTCGTCCAGCATCATGTGGATCGTGATAGAGGTGATCTATGCGCTGGGTGTTAAACGTCGACGCACGACGAATAACACCATGAACCTCATAATTTTGAGCGAGCAAAAACTCTGCGAGGTATGAACCATCCTGACCGGTAATGCCGGTAATCAACGCTCGCCGCATCTTCATCTCTCCTTAAATTTTCTGTCTATCCTTTATAACAGAAAATCAATGCTCCAGTTCCGCCCTTCTCACTACATTCTCTTGCATAATCCGATCAAATGTTATGGGGACAACAGATTTTTGTTCAATTTTATAAATTTTGTCGCAGCGTGAAATAGTACTTGTTCGATGGGCAACGATCACGAGTGTCACCGTCCGTGTTAGCTGATAAATTTCGTCCATGATACATGATTCAGTGTCATGATCAAGAGCCGAAGTTGCTTCATCAAGAACTAATAATTCAGGATCACCATAAAGTGCGCGGGCTAGGGCTATTCGCTGCTTTTGCCCTCCACTTAATTTGATACCGCCCTCTCCAACAGGGGTGTCCAAACCCTGCTGTGTGCACAAGAAATCATAAATATTTGCTCTCATAAGAACTTCGCGAAGCTTCGATTCATTGAAGACTCGCCCAAAGGTAACATTTTGGCCAACTGTTCCATCAAATAAATATATTGCTTGGGGAATATAACCAATTTTCTTTTGCCAGGAAGCCCGGCACGTATCATCAATAATTTTGCCATCAACACACATCATACCGCTCCGCGGCGAATGAAGCCCCATGAGAATATCAATAAGCGTACTTTTTCCAGCCCCACTCGCACCGACAAATGCAACGCGATCACCTCGCTTAATAACTAAATTAATCTCGGTCAAAATGTCATGCGATGTATATCCGAATGATGCATTGCTCAAACAAATTTCACGCGCAAAGGAAACATCCTCGAATCCTGATAATTCTATTGGCAGCTTCAGAAAGTCAGAAATCCCTTGCACCGCGTGTCGATGGAACGTTATTTGATGAAGACTCGTTAAAATTTTGTTCATCGAAGGAAGTAATCGATAGAATGCAAGCGCATACATCGATACCATAGGAATAATCAATCTTGCGCTGTTATCACGATAAATCATGTACATCATCACAGCTACAAGAAGCACAAAACCTATCGTCTCTAAAATAAATCGCGGAGAACTTTGCAATACGGCATAGATTGTTTGTGCAAGCGATTTCTGACGTATTACGTAGGAGAAACGGTCAACGGCGAGACCTCCAGAATCTCCAAGCTTGATAAGTTTAAAATTGCCATAGCTTTCATTAAAAATTTTATTACTTTCAAGAGAAAAATCATGTGTTTGTTTGCCAACCCGGGCGATAGCACTCGAAAACACATTGATCACCGCAAAGCCTTGTATACTTAAAAAAATAGTTAAAACCGCCGTTAATTTCCAATTAATCACAAATAGCATGCCGTAAATACATGCAACGGTAAAAGATTCTGAGACAAGGGCCAATAGCGACGTAACAAGGTGCATAACGGCACCGCTATGTTCAAAAACAGCTCTCCCAATAGCAGCAGAATTTTTATTAACAAAATCACCATAAGGGAACTTAAGAAAATGCGAAAAAAGTGTTACCGAGCATCGATGATATATCGATTGCGCACAATATGACGATGCATACGCATGGACTAGTCCAATAATCCCACGTATAAGGTAAAAAACGATTAATCCAATACCCAAGATCACCACAAAATATGCAGGTGATGAACATCCAAGAATGGTATACATCCGTCGGCAAATGGCACTCTTTGAAATGTAATCAAAATTAGTCGCAACTGAAATAAATATCATAACGGCAGAAATACTTATCGTTTCGATACAGGAAACAATAATCGAAAACAAGAGCAACCCAGCAAGCGTCAATTTGTCACGCCGCGTAAAAAAATGCTTAAAAAGCTGCAAAATTTTCATATATTAATCAGCTCATCGATGATAAAAAGCGGCCGCCCTTTAACCTCTTGAAAAACTTTTCCGATATAAAGACCAATAATTCCGAGAAAAAAAAGCGTGGTCGCAAATGAAAAAAGCATACATATAATCAGTGACGTCCACCCGGTCATCACCACATATCCATATAAATGCATACACAATGCAGCAGCCGTTCCGAGGCAACACAGCATGATCAAAAAAAGCGAAATAAATATAATTGCATAGATGGGAACGGTAGAAAATGAAACAATATTTTCAAGCGCAAAAATGACTAATTTGGTGTAATTATACTTTGACCGACCCGATCCGCGCGCACGACGGACAAATGGAACTGCTTTTTTGGGCAAACCAAGCCAATAAATAAGGCCTCGAACAAAAATAACGCGTTCATTGAACTGCTTAAGCAGTTCAACCACTTTGCGACTGATCATACAAAAATCGCCAACGTTACGCGGCATATCTACGCCGGTAAGCCATTTAAATATCGGATAAAAAAGATAAGAAGTAAGCTTTTTGAGCCATGATTCATTAAGACGTTTCGTCCGCTGCCCATAAACAACGTGATAACCGTTAATAAACTCTTTTTCAAATTCAAGAATAAGCTCAGGCGGATCTTGGCGATCTGCATCAATGAGTACAACCGCATCCCCTTTTGTATGCATGATACCGGCAAATGTTGCCTGCTCATGACCAAAATTACGCGCGAATGAGATGATTTTAATGTGTACATCATGTGCTGCAAGATCTTTGAGGATTGAAAGCGAGGCATCTTTGCTTCCGTCATTCACCATAACAATTTCATATTCATCGAAATGCTGAAGCGACTGACATATCGCAATAAGCTCATGATAGAGCGGAAGGATATTATTTTCTTCGTTGAATATTGGAACAACGATAGATAGTAATTTTTTCTCCATCCAACCCTCTTCAAGATTGAAATAATATATGAACGCTGTTAATCCTAGCCCAACAAAAACAAAAGTAAAACGGAAATCAGCACCGTATAATTTTATGCATCTGTAGATATTTTTTACATCATCTATGACACGTGTTATATCTAACTCATCATCATATTTTTCTGTGGATAAAAATATGTCATCACCAAAAAAAATACTCGTTACTGGTGGCGCCGGTTTTCTTGGAAGCCATTTGTGTACCGCCCTTCTTGATCGCGGCAACAGCGTTATCTGTCTAGATAATTTATACACCGGCAGGCTTGAGAACATCGCGCATCTGATCAACAAAACAAACTTTACGTTCGTACAGCACAATAATATTGATCCAATCAAGCTTGAAGCAGATTGGATTTTTAATTTTGCCTGTCCTGCATCACCGCCGCATTATCAAAAAGATCCAATTTATACGCTTAAAACAAATGTTATGGGCGCGCTTAATATGCTTGAGCTTGCACGCAAAAATAATGCCCGCATTATGCAGGCATCAACAAGCGAAATCTACGGCGATCCCGACGTTCATCCACAAATCGAATCATATCGCGGCAACGTTAATCCCATTGGACCACGCGCCTGTTACGACGAAGGCAAAAGATGCGCAGAAACGCTTTTTTTTGATTATCACCGATGCTACGGAACTGACATCAAAGTTATCAGAATTTTTAA
>JAHFBS010000063.1 GCA_023249895.1 bacterium
AATTCGTACATCATCAAGCTCATTCAGGATCAAGGGTTTATTAAAAAGACGGTAAGCGGTAAAAACACTACCTATGCACTTGCGTACAATGCTACCGCTGCAGAGCCAAAAACATCACTCAAAAAAGTTCTCAACTTTATGCTCACTTCCACAAGCTTTCCTCAGCTCAGCACAACACAAAAAAATATTATGAGTTCTATTAATGCCGCTATTGTGTAGAAAGGATCGTCCATGTGTATTAGATCTTTAATCGCTCTTAGTACTTTAAGTTTATTGCTCAATGTCACTCAACTTTGCGCCGCCGATGAATGGGCGCTTGCCGTATTACAACAGCTCAGCGTAGAAAGTGAGCGTGCTCGCAAACCATCAGAACAAATCAATGATCTTAAATTGTGGAGCACGTTTCTTGAAAAGGATTTTGCCACCACGTATCCACAGCTCTTCAGCACTGCAGACCAGACAACAATCGAAAAGTTCCAAGCATCTGCCCAAAAAGATATAGCGGCAATAACGAAGCAATTAGAGGCTATAAAAAAATTCAAAAGCGCTTTGGAATCGGCATGCAACAAAAACCTTGATGATCTTGAAACTTTTTTTAACAAAAATTTGACGCCAAAAATTGAATTTAAACGCACCACACAAGGCGGGAGAGTCTCAACACAACGCGTCACTACTAATGCAAAAAGTCCTCTTAACGATAGCGATCTAGCAAACATACTCAACAATGAATATCCAGAAACGGCCAAAAATCTTGCAGACACCATTAATTCATATGTCACCGTTCAGCAACAGTACACCGCTGAACCACGCAACATACTCATCGGGTTGCTTGAGAAGGCTAAGGCTGCTGCTCTTTTTGACGAACCAACGCGTAAAAAAATTGAAGCGGCTTATAAAGACGTTGTTGCTTATCAACAAAAGCAACGTTAAATACCGCATCTCTTTTCAATCTCTTGCAAAAACTTCGCCACGGTCTGATCAAACGTTAAGGTGCTGTTATCAACGATAATGGCACCTTCTGGTATAACCAACGGCGACTCGGCTCGTGTTTTATCACGCTCATCACGCTCAATAAGCGCCGCCTTAACTTTTTCAAAAATTTTTTCATGATTACCGCGCGTATGATCGGCCATCAATCGTCGCGCCCGTGTATCAACATCTGCTGTAAGAAAAAATTTTATATCAGCATCAGGAAATACAACCGAACCACAATCACGGCCATCAGCAATAGTATTGTGCTTTTGTGCAATCTCACGTTGCAACAAAAGCAACGCACGACGTGCGTGAGGATACGCTGAAATTACTGATGCAGGTTGATCAAGTCTGGCATCGGTAAGATGGGCAGTAATATCAATTCCATGATGATAGACGTGCGGTTGATTATGAAGATAGCGATACGAAATATGACGAGCAGTCGCAAAATCTTCAGGTGTAAGATCACGAACCTCTTCGGGTGTTACGGGCAGTGAAAGTTTGTGTTCAGCATGCACAAGAATGTAGGCCAATGCACGATACAACAAACCGGTGTACAAATAGTAATAATCAAGCTTTTGAGCTAATACTTTGGCTAAACTACTTTTGCCACTCGCGGCAGGACCATCAATGGTAATTATCATATGCTATCTCCTTAACAGTTGTGCGAGTTCGCATCTTATATTTTTTGCACTGCATGGTACATTACAGTCGCAGAAAACAGTATAAACCCCGGGTAGGTGTCATGGAACAAAATTTTGAAAAAAATACGCCGCTCATGCAGCAATATCTTGATATTAAAGCGCAATTCGCTGATACCTTATTGTTCTTTCAGGTCGGTGATTTTTATGAACTTTTTTTTGATGACGCCAAAATTGCCTCAGCGTATTTGGCCATTGCACTTACCAAACGTGGCAAAAATAAAGGCGAAGATGTCCCGCTCTGTGGCATTCCTGTCCACGCACTTAATCATTACTTAACCAAACTCATCAAAGGCGGCTTTCGCGTAGCTTTATGCGAACAACTTACTAAACCTCAACCCGGCACGGTTGTTGAACGTGGCGTCACCCAAGTCTTTACGCCTGCAACGCTTACTGATACCGCAATGCTTGATGAAAAAACTGCATCATATTTACTCATCTTTTATCCTACCCAAACGCACTGGGGATTATTGTTTAGCGAACTGATGACCGCACAACTCTTTGCTACCACCATTCCCGCCCAACACGAACGCATGGTTGAATCGGAACTCATCAGATTTCTTCCTGATGAAATTGTTCTCCCCCAGCTACCGCATACGTCATGGATGCCGCCATTCTTTAAACGTCTTGGCTATCCTGTAAGCAGTATTACTTCAGCAGAACCTGATGAAGGGCTCACGGCCTGGACAACAACATTTTCAAGCAAAACGCAAGGCGCGCTCACGCAGCACCCCCTCATTATCAACAATCTGCAGCTGCTCTATAGGTTTTTGAAACGAACCAACGAGAAAGCGCTTGCGCAGTTTACCTCACTTCATTTTTATCAACCGGATGATTATTTAATTCTTGATGCAGCAACGCAAAAAAATCTTGAACTTCTCACCAACAAAAATGATAACTCTGCGAACAAAACATTATTTTCGGTACTCGATCGTGCACAAACACCCATGGGTTCTCGCACGATCAAAAAATGGATCCAACGTCCCCTGGTGCAAAAAAATCTTATACTACAACGGCTCGAATTTATTGGCGCACTGCGTAACAACATTGAAGCGCTCCACAACTTCACCGCACTTCTTGAGCAACTTGCCGATCTTGAACGCATCGTCGGACGCATTGCGCTCCAACGAGCACAACTCTACGACTATCTAGCACTTAAGCGTGCGCTTGAAATTGTTCCTCTCATCAAGCAAACCCTTACAGAACGGATGACAAACAGTGCGCTTGCAACAGCACTGCACGAACGCATGGCAGACTTTACAGCGCTGCTACAATTACTTGCATGCGCGCTTGCTGACGATCCCGCCAGTGCACACCCCATTAAACGCGGCTACGATCAATCACTTGACCAATTACGGGACATCCTTGATGGAGGACAGGCAAATATACTTAAACTTGAGCAGGAAGAATGTGCTCGCACCGGCATTACCAGTTTAAAAATTGGGTATAACCAGATTTCTGGATACTACATTGAAGTAACTAATCCTAATCTTGATAAAGTTCCAACCCACTATCGTCATCAACAGACACTTGCCAACCGTAAACGTTTTGTCACTGATGAACTTGAAGCGTACGAGCGCAATCTTGTACGCGCGCAGAATGATGTTGATGCTGTAGAGCAACAGGTTTTTGATCACATTAAACAAGAAATTAGTACGTACGTTCACACCCTGCGCGCATGCGCCCACAGTCTTGCCTATCTTGATGCGCTCGTCGGTTTTGCAACGGTAGCCTATGAGTATCGTTACGTCATGCCAACGCTGGTAGATCACCAAAAAATTGTTATCAATAATGGCCGCCATCCAGTCGTTGAGCAGATGTCGCAGGCAACGTTTGTTCCCAATAACACCACGTTAACTGACCAGGAACCAACCTGGATCATCACCGGGCCTAACATGGGCGGTAAATCAACCTACCTACGCCAAGTTGCCCTTACCAGTATCATGGCACAATGCGGCAGTTTTGTACCTGCCGATAGTGCAGAGCTTGCCATCATCGACCGCATTTTTACCCGCATAGGATCGGGCGATAACCTTGCTGAAGGCAAAAGCACCTTTTTGGTCGAAATGGAAGAAACCGCTACCATTTGCACCCAAGCAACTGAACGTAGTCTTGTCATTCTTGATGAGGTTGGACGCGGCACCAGCACCTACGATGGCATGGCACTGGCTCAAGCAATTATTGAACATATTCATCACCATATTGGCGCGCTCTGTCTTTTTGCCACCCACTATCATGAATTAACGCATCTGGCAGAAACAACTCAAGGCATCATGAACTATCACGCGGCAAGCAAACGTGTGGGCGATTCGGTCATCTTTATGCACAAAATACTTCCCGGCAACGCCGAAGGCAGCTTTGGCCTTGACGTAGCACGTCTTGCGCAGCTACCAACCAGCATCATACAACGTGCCTCAGCTATTCTTACCGATTTTCAACACAACCATGCTTCCCACCAACCACCACACCGTCATCATAACACCACGCACCTCACGGCAACCATTAAAGAGCTTGAAGAAAAACTAGCCACATACCGTACCATTGCGCAGCGGCTTGAGGGGTTGGATTGTACCACGTTGACGCCCAAACAAGCCTTTGATCTGCTCTGGGACCTCACCCAGCACAACGATTTGCCTTGACCCTATATATAGCCTGTATATGCTACTTGAGGTTGTAATGAGAAATACCATTCGGAGGACCATCATGCGTACCAAAATCAAGCAGTTAACTGCACAAAACATTGGCACAACCGTCACCATTAAAGGATGGGTCCGCTCAGTTCGCAATCAAAAATCATTTTCATTTATTACCATCAATGACGGCTCAACACTTTCCGGTCTTCAGATTATTTATCAAGCAACCACACCTGGTTATGAAGAAACCATTAAAAATCTTACGACCGGTGCATCAATTGCCGTTACCGGAACACTGGTCAAAAGCGTTGGCAAAGAACAAGCTTTTGAACTTGACGCACAAAGCATTACCATCATCGGGCTTTGTGATCCAGAAACCTACCCGCTTCAAAAGAAACATCACTCCTTTGAATTTTTGCGCACCATTGCCCACCTACGCCCACGCACCAACACTATCGGCGCGGTAGCACGCGTACGCAACGCACTTTCATACGCCACGCATCAGTTCTTTAATGAACGCGGTTTTTTGTATATTCACACACCTGTCATTACCGGCTCAGATTGCGAAGGCGCCGGCCAGATGTTTAACGTCAGCACTCTTGATATCAATAAACCTGCACGCACACCAGCAGGAACTATTGATTACGCACAAGATTTTTTTGGGCGCAAAACATTTTTGACCGTTTCTGGACAACTTGAAGGTGAAACTTACGCTTGCGCACTATCAGATATTTACACCTTTGGTCCAACATTTCGTGCCGAAAATTCTAACACCTCACGCCATTTGGCAGAATTCTGGATGATTGAGCCAGAAATGGCATTTGCTGATTTGAACGACAACATGGATTGCGCCGAAGCATACCTTAAACATGTTTTGCGCTATGTGCTCAATAACTGTTCAGAAGATATGAAGTTTTTTGACGACTATATCAGCAAAGGCGTTATTGCCAAAATTGAACATGTCGTCAACGCACCCTTCCAGCGTCTTACCTACACCGAAGGTGTTAAAATTTTGCAATCGGCATCTAAAAAATTCGAATATCCCGTATCATGGGGCACCGATTTACAATCGGAACACGAACGCTATTTGGCTGAAGAATATTTCAAAAAGCCGGTCATTCTCATCAACTATCCAGCACACATCAAAGCATTTTATATGCGCCTGAATGAAGATCAAAAAACGGTAGCCGCAATGGATGTCTTGGTCCCGTCAGTGGGCGAAATCATTGGTGGCTCACAACGCGAAGATCGCATTGATCTTTTGGTCAAACGTATGGAAGAACTTAAACTTCCAGTTGAAGAGTATGCCTGGTATCTGGAATTGCGTAAGTATGGCAGCGTGCCACATGCGGGATTTGGCCTTGGCCTTGAGCGGCTTATCTTGTTTGCAACTGGCATGGAAAACATTCGCGACGTAATTCCATTCCCTCGCTATCCAAAACACGCTGAATTTTAAGGTCCGTTCATACTGAGTGGTTTAT
>JAHFBS010000064.1 GCA_023249895.1 bacterium
CTTAATGTACACATAAATAACATTCAAAAAGCCATCAAACTTCCATATGAAAAGAGTTTTGTCCCAATCAAACAATAACGGCATTGCCGCCAAACAACCACCCACAAATAATGAACCTGCATCTCCTAAATAAATTTTTGCCGGGGGTCTGTTATAAGCCAAAAAAGCTCCCAGTGCGCCAATAAATGCAGTTAAAAGCAAACTGGTTGTATACTTCCCCATCGCATATGCAATACCACACAAGGTTATAGAACTTATAAGACCCAAAGTTCCACACAACCCATCCATAACATCGACTAAATTGAACGCGTTGATAACCGAAAGCATCCAAAACGATGACCAAAAAATATTTACCGGCGAAGAAAAAAATGCATTCTTGAGTGAAAATTCACCCTTCAAAAAACAAAGAACTGCTATGAATTGTCCAAAAAATTTTTGAGCAGGACGCAAAACTTTAAGATCATCGATGAGTCCAACAAACAACAAAAGCGTTGTGCCAAACAAAAACCATAACATCTGATTTTCAAATGGGAAACAGAGGCCAAGCGTTGTGATAAATGCAATAAATATCGCAAGCCCACCAAGATAGGGCGTTGGTTCTTTGTGCCGCTTGAGACGGCCATCTGGTCGATCAACAAATCCTATTTTTTTTGCTGCTGCTATTACAATGGGAACAAGATAAAGCCCTAAAAGAAATGAAAATAATAAAGCAAAAATATGTCGAATCTCCACCGCATACATAAACTCTCCCTCTCTTTTGCAGATAAATTATGTTTATCACGAAGAAAAATTTAGTACACTTACTCGTCAGTGTCAGTAAAATTTTCGGAGAGGGTTCACATGAAGGGTTCAAAAATACTGCAGATACTTTTTATATTCTTGCTATCGCATATTTTTCTTACCACTATTTCTTGCATGCAATCCACCGTCACGCCGCTCCTTAATGACCGACATACCTTTCTTATTGCAATAGAACATGGCGCAGTTAATGACGTTGCGCAATACCTTAATGATGGATTTGATCCAAATTTTATCTCAGATGAAACATGCCTAACACCGCTCGGCACTGCATGCCAAATTTTATCGATCAAATTCAAGATACTTCAAGAGCAAGTCGACATTCTTGATGACGATTGGTGTGGCTGTTGTAAAATGGCGCCACTTGCAAATCTTGAAGATGAAATAGAAAATCTTGGAACTATCATATCTTTTTTGTCTGATCGCACAGGGCCCCCAACAACCATGAATGAACAAGCGAACAGATTGCAGGCAATAGAATTGCTTAAGCAAATCAACCAAAATATTGTTGCATTTAAGCTCGGAGAAACTTTCTCCGCACATATGAGTACTCAAGAGGAAGTCGAATGAAATTATCGCCATCTATCGTATTCATATGCGCTTTTGCTTCAGTAAATTTTATCTCATCAAGTAAACTTTTTGGGAACTTGGATGATGAATTATTAGAGGCAATAGTCCTTGAAGACACAGAATGTGTCAAAAACCTTCTTGAAGCGGGAGCAACTCCTGACGCCCGTGAAAGTCAACGTGTAAAATCCAATGAGCAATCTGCATTAATGTATGCTCTTGGTGTTGCACGTCCAGATTATATTCAAATGCTTCTTGATGCCGGCGCAAACCCTTTCTGGGAATGCCATATGGGTTGGAATGGAATCAAATTTGTAAAACTCACACGCGGGGTAACAACACTTGAGCTTGCACAAAGCTACCTCTATAAGACGCAAAATAGCCCTTCGATAATTGAAAGACTTTGTCCCTGTTATCGTAAGAAACGCATAAGAAATTTGAAAGAAATTATTAGACTCCTCACCAACAAAATGGAAAAGATTAGGCAACATGTAGAAAAAAATCGAGAAAAATTCGCTGCTAATGTCATCATCACAGATAATCCTCAACAAGCTTTAGGGGCTGCCAACGCTATTTGTCGAACAAACCTTGCGTTGCAGGTAAAACGAATATACGACTCATATCAACATCAAGACAATAATGATGATAATAAGGAGCCGGGACAAGATGGAGAAAAAGAGGAAAGACGTTAAATGAAAATATCATCATCAATCACATTTATATGTATTTTTATCTCAATAAATTTTATCTCATCAAGTAAACTTCTTGGGAACTTGGATGATGAATTAGTAGAGGCAATAGCTCGTGGGAACACAGCAAGACTCAAAGTACTTCTTCAAATGGGAGTCTCTCCCGAGGCTCCAGACAGTGAATGTAAACTGCCTCCATTGATCTATGCTGTTTGTGCTGCACGTACCGATTGTGTTCGAATGCTTCTTGATGCTGGCGCAAACCCTCACTGGAAAGGCTATTTGCCTACTCTTCAAGGGAGAACTCAGCATGAATGCACAATCATTGAATTTACACAATACCTTATTGATTATCCTTCGATTTCGATAATTGAAAGACTTTTTCTTTGTTCCTGTTCTATCAAAAAGCGCATAAGAAATTTAAAAGAGATTATTGGACTCCTCACAACCAAAATGGAGGCTATTGCACGCCTTGCAAATGATGATTTTAAAGAGCCCGAAAGTTGTGTAGAAAAATAGGTAGGATTATTATGAAAATTTGTCGTGTACTACAATGTTTTATTTTTGCTGGAATCTGCGCAACTTCACCAAACAATCTCTCTTGCATGACCTATCAACATCAAGAAAAATCGCAAATCGCACTCGACATATCATTGTATAAAGCAATAAAAAAACACGACAGTACAAATATTCCAACCATCATTGACCAAGGGGCCGATATAGAAGGCACTGAAGTAAAAAAACTTTTTGGAAATTTTACGCCTCTTGATGTTGCTGTTCTTGTTGAAGATATAACGATCATTCAACTCCTCATAGATAATGGTGCTGACATTGATTATAAAAATGGGCAAGGATTCACAGCTCTTGATATGGCACTAGAAAAATATCTTTTATGCATGCGTGAATACGCACATGCGAAACTCAACCCAACGTGCTTTGTGTGTTGTCGCCAAACAATCATTGATGAATTCGAAGAGCATCTTGATGCACTCAAAGTTATTATCACCTTCCTCAAGAACTGCTCTACTGAACCAAAAAGCAAGGAACGCGCTCAAAAAGTTCTTTTGTTAACGCTTGATAATATTATTGAACATCAAGTATCAGGTGACTCAGTTTGATGTAAAAAATAGATCTACGGAAATAATGAAATTTACGCTCATCACTTTTTTTACCTTACTAGCTTTTACAACGCCACAAACAGCTTCCAGTATGAGCAATGACAACAAAGTTAACACTGGTGATGAATTTTTGTATTTTGCGATTTATGCAGGCGACGAAGAGATTGTAAAAACATTTCTTGAAAACAATATTGACCCAAATGGGAGCAATGTAAAACGTCTCTTTAGTAACATAACCCCACTTGAACTTGCTATCGAACAGAACAACATCAATATTGTACGACTACTTGTTAATAAAGGAGCTTTTATCGATCAAGAAAGTCCCCATGGAGGAACAGCTTTCAGATTTTCTGTGAATCACGATTACAGGATACTCGACAATTTCGCAAACGCCGAAGTATCGTGCAAAGAACCCTACAAAGCTCGGCTTGCACGAGCAGAAGATATTGTTACTTGTCTTTACGTGCATTCATGCGATAAGAAAAATAGAAATTATGCAGATGATGTTTTATCATTAACTTGCGAAGATGTAATAAGCTATCAAGAACAATTAATTGATGCGCAGCAGATACAAAAAGATGTTATTCAGCTAGAAGCACACGCAGGATACGTTGCAATTCCGCTTGTTGATTTTGTGTCAAAAGCTCAAACGACACTCTCATAACAAAAACAGGAAGTTTTCGAGCTTTGTCGTGCGCTAATAAAGATTCTAATTTTACCCAATCTTTTGCCGTCGTGATTATGCCATCACACTGCGTTTGCCGCATAAGCTCATAAAGCTCACCAACATCTCGCGCTGTATACGTATGGTGATCTTTATATTTTTTAGTAGCACCAACAACATACTCAGTATTTTTTACCGAAGTAACAAAACCTTCAAATGAACCTACACCTGCGGTGACAAGAAATTTTTTATTCTTCATATCATCGGGCGTAACAAGATCTTTGTTGTTGCGGTACAAGCCAGCATAAGCGTGCTTACCGGTAAAAATTTTTTCGCGCGGGAAATTTTTAAGTTGAACGTTTTTTGTGTATTCGATTGCTGCAATATCAACACGATCAGCATGCGTCAAAATAATAATATCGGCACGAGTGTAATCTTTTTCGCGCAGACGACCTAACGGCAAACAATGCCCATTATCAAAAGGAGCTCGCGCATCAAGAAGCAGTATTTCTACATCTTTGTGCACGCTGTAATTTTGATACGCATCATCAAGAACAACATAGTGAATTTTAGGTGGCAGCAACTTACAGGCTTGTGCACGATGCGCACCAACGGCAACCGGAATGCCTAGCTGTTCGACATACATCATGGCTTCATCGCCCGACTGCTCTCGCGTCACCAAAGTAGCGCGTCCATCACCTACCAAGGCAGCGCGCCCTTCGCGCTCAAGCGAACCACGATACCCCCGCAACACAATCGCGGCAGCACCACGCCCCAAAATATCCACCAAGAATGGCACCACAACCGATTTGCCGGTGCCGCCGACTGACAGATTGCCAACAGAAATAATCTTAAAGGGGAATTGATCCTCGTTCGCGTTTCGCTTGCGACAAGCAAGTGCGAGCCAAAAACCAAGACGGTAAAGAAGTTCTAGAGGGTAAAAAAGATATAAGATAAGACGTATCATGAACGCTGACTACTCAGCTTTCACCTTGGCAAAGCATTGTACCGTATCGCCCTCTTGCCACTCATTGAATCCTTCGGTTGTAAATCCACACTCAAAACCGGCGTGAATTTCTTTAACCGCTTTACGTTCACGTTGCAAGGTTGCAACAACGCCTTCACCAAGTTGCTTACCTGCGCGTACACAGACAACTTTGTTGCCGCGAGCAAGAACGCCATCGCGCATATAGCAACCAGCAATAATGCCAACGCCTTTAATATCAAACACTTTTCTGACAACAGCTTCGCCAACTTTATTCCACGTCATTACTACTTCTTTTTTGGATTCAAGAAGCTTTTGAAGATAATCAATTAATTCGTAAATGATGTAGAACGTTTGAACTTCAACATTACGCTCTTTGGCTAAGCTTTGAGCATTTTTTTCGGCACGGACATGAAGCCCAAGAATAACTGAATGAGTATCAGCAGCAAGATCAATATCACCTTCAGAGATATCACCAATAGTCGACAAAACAACATGCAACGGACATTTAATATCTTTGTTTTGCTTAATGACCTTATCAAGCGATCCCATAATAGCTTCTTTTGATCCACGGGTATCAGTTTTGATAATTAAATTAATAGACTTAGATTCGTCTTTGGCCGCAACAAATTGACCAACTGGTTGAACAGCAAATGAGCTTGCTGATTGTTCGCTGGCGCGATGAAATTTTGCCTTGGTGTATTCTTGCTGTGAAACGACGTTCAACCAATCAGCCATACCCGTAAAGGTATCAAAACCAACTACTTGAACCGGCGTTGAAGGCAATGCCTGAACCACGCGTTGGCCGGAGCTATTTACCAAAATGCGCACCTTACCGGTTGCTGACCCGCAAGTAAAAAAGTCACCCTGCTTGAGAATTCCTTCTTTACAAATAACCGTAGCAACAGGGCCAAAACCTTTTTCAATATGTGATTCAATAACA
>JAHFBS010000065.1:0-1966 GCA_023249895.1 bacterium
ATGCGCACGATGCTTTGCCTCACTTTTTACCAATCGCGCCATATCATATCGCATTGATCACAATTTTGATCACATGAGTGTTGCGCTTTCAATCGGCGTACAAAAAATGGTCCGATCTGACAAAGCAAGTTCTGGTGTAATGTTTACGCTGGATACCGAAAGTGGCAATAAAGATGTTGTGTTTATTACGGCATCATTCGGTTTGTGAGAAAATATTGTACAAGGTACAGTCAATCCCGATGAATTTTACGTACATAAACCAACACTCAAAGAAGGATTTAAACCTATTCTTAAAAAGCGACTCGGCAATAAGATTTTGAAATTAATTTATGTACAAGAGGGAACTGCTACTACCAAAAACGTCGCCGTTCCAGAACGAGAACGCCGTCATTTTGCCATAAATGATACTGAGATTCTTGAATTAGCGCGTCAAGCAACCGTCATTGAAGATCACTATTCAGAACAAAAGAAAACATGGTGCCCCATGGATATTGAATGGGCAAAAGACGGCAATGATGGCAAATTATACATAGTACAAGCACGACCTGAAACGGTGCATTCTCAAAAACAACACGTCACTGTTTTTGAAGAATATATTCCCTCAAAAGATCCTCATGCTAAAGAGCTAAAAATCTGCGTAGGAAAAAGTGTAGGACGCAAAATTGCCACTGGCAAAGCTCGTCTTATCGCATCTGCAAAAATGCTCAGTCAACTTCAGCAGGGAGAAATTCTTGTTACTGATATGACCGATCCCGACTGGGAACCAATCATGAAAACTGCTGCGGGAATTATCACCAATCGTGGCGGGAGAACGTGTCACGCAGCCATTGTAAGTCGTGAACTTGGCATTCCTGCAATTGTCGGGGCAACGGGCGCAACAGAAAAAATTAAAACAGGACAAACAATTACCATCGATTGCAGCAGTGGTGAAACCGGCATTGTGTATGATGGAGCGGTACCCTTCGACGTCAAAAAAATTCCCCTTACCAGCATCAAAAAGCCATCAGTCGATATTATGATGAATTTGGGCAACCCAGATGAGGCCTTTTCATTAGCACGATTACCGGTCAGTGGCGTCGGATTAGCTCGACTTGAGTTTATTATCAATAATTCTATTCAAATCCATCCCATGGCACTGGTACATCCTGAACGTGTGCTTTATCCAGAAGATCGTGAAAAAATTGAACAACTCACCGTTGATTACGAAGACAAAAAACAATTTTTTGTCGATAAACTCGCCCAAGAAACAGGTACCATCGCCGCAGCTTTTTATCCGCGCCCCGTCATTGTGCGCATGTCTGATTTTAAGAGTAATGAGTATCGCAAATTAATCGCTGGGACATTTTTTGAACCAACCGAAGAAAACCCTATGATCGGTTTTCGCGGAGCATCACGCTACGCGCATGAACACTATCGCGCTGCGTTTGAACTTGAATGCCGGGCGATGAAAAAAATACGCGAAGAAATGGGACTGACTAATGTTATTCTCATGATTCCTTTTGTGCGCACCACCACTGAAGCAAAATCGGTTATTCAACTCATGCAATCGTATGGACTCACTCAGGGACAAAAAGATTTACGCATTTATATGATGTGTGAAGTACCTTCTAACGTTATCTTGATCGATCAGTTCAGTAAAATATTTGACGGATTTTCAATCGGGTCAAACGATCTGACACAACTCACGCTTGCTGTCGATCGTGATTCTGCACTGGTCGCTGACATCTTTAACGAACGCGACGAGGCAGTTAAAGCAATGCTTGCCACTGCAATAACAGGCGCTCAGCGTAATAATAAGAAAATTGGTATCTGTGGACAGGCTCCGTCTGATTATCCAGAGATTGCAGAATTCCTGGTTAAACACGGTATTAACTCGATGTCGCTCAATCCTGATGCGGTGCTCAAAGAGATATTGTTATTAGGGAAATAACGCACACGCTCATGAAAATCGGCCGCCCGAAAAAAA
>JAHFBS010000065.1:1976-5678 GCA_023249895.1 bacterium
CGGCCGATCACCTAAAAGAACATTACGGTGTAATTAAAATTGCCATTTACTGATTACTGCTGTCACTACCGGATATATAACGCTTGTTGCCGTTGCACGTGCTGCCGGTGGGAATGGATCAACTAAAAAGAAGCTATAGCCGCCAAGGTCAAACGACAAAAGAAGTTTGCCATACTTTTCAATCAGTTGATCACGCGTCATTGATTTTCCCATTACATTCTTGTCGCTGACAATTTTTTGAATAAGCTTGGTATTAGCCTTGGTTTCGGTAAGAAAGAGGCGGCTTTTAAGTACATTTAACAAGTTTGGGTTGCTCGTAAGATCAACATTGGCGTTCAAGTTATCAGTCAAGAGACCCTTAATATGCGTATACACCGGTTTAAGAGGATCATTTTCTCCAACAACTCTATTAGGCGAGACTGATCCAGCAATCAATTCAGGATTATTTATACATTCATAAGTCGTCATTGGTTCATAAATATGAATACCCCTTTTTTTCTGGGTATCTGTCGCAATATCTTTAGCCGCTAAAATAAAGTCAGCCCGCGAATCATTAGTGCGAATAATGCTATAAAGATAACTCACTTTCTGGACACCGACATTTGGAACGCGTAACTTTTTTACCGTTGCTGCATATAGACTCAAAACCCCAATCGCCGATGCAACCAGCATCAAGAAGAAACTTTTGCGTGCCATGCCCCCCCCTTTTTTCCCTTAGGACGTAACTCCAACCCCTATTTTCCCCAGTTTTTAATGCACAAAGGCGCACAATCGCCTTTTACGGCTCACCCTTATCGTAGGCGCATAGCCATTTAAAAATCAACTATTTGTAAAACTATCTAAAAAAGTATTTAAGAAAACGGCCTCTTGGGATCAAGCGGCCTCATACTTTGTATTAGGACGCCATAGGATTAACAAGGTAACAGCGCACATTCCCTATTTTTACCACCTTAGGTGTGCTCACCGGACAATTACGCAAGATAAAATAAGGAATATTTTTACTCGTCTGACGATAGAAAGCCACCGCACTATCATTAAAAATGCGCACCGTTGCTCCGGCAACAATCTGTTTGCCCAGCCCCACAGTTTGCAAAGTCTTGCTCCCCTGTATCAGGCGGATATTTTTCTTTATATCCTCATCGAACAACGGGATTCCATCCTTATCAACCACAACAAAAAAGTTCCTATGTGCCGGTATGGTATATAATGATCCGCCCTGCTGATTGACAGCGCTCATAATTCTGAGGCCAAAGATCCCAAGTGCTATAACAAAAAGTACTGGGGTATAATTCCGCATCATAACTCAGCCCTTCTCCTTTACTACCCTCCAAGAACCACCTACGATGTCAGTATATGCCAGATTTGCCGCCAAAAAGAAATATTTATTAAGCATTAGCGACTTCCTTGCGACATTGAGCACAACGTATTAATATGGGTTTATAGGCGAAAAATAAACAGCCCCCTTAAAAATAGAAGATCGATCCATGATTTTGTTCTCACTCATACTCGGATGCACACTCGGAGCGCTTTATGCATTTTTTTTCGTCAAACGATTTAACTTGTACCTAACGCGTAACGATAGAAACGTCTACGCTCAGATTTTTTTACTTCTCGCTTCTTTTCTTGGCAGCCTGGGCGCAATAGCCGCTGTTTTCATTTTTTGCACAAAAACCATAGGTTTGAATATTATGTGGAGCTCATCCGCGTTCATGACAAGCTTTTGGCTTATAGTCTGGAGGTACACAAAAAAATTGGTATGAGTGCTGAGATTTTTGACTATACCATCGTCCACCCTTTCAAAATACTCGGGCTTACCGGATCTTTTTGGGACGTGCATCTTGATATTCTTCTGGCAACCTGGGTGGCAATGGGTGGGATGTTATTCCTTATCATGATTGGGCGATATTACCTCAATCGTGGCTCAAATCTTGTTTCTACCGGTTTTGAGTGGGTGATTTCAATGTTTTCTGATCTTTGCAAAGAATCGTTACCCATTTTCAAATACCATTACTTTGCATTCGTCAGCTCAATTTTCTTTTTCACTTTTTTCTGCTGTCTTGTGGGGCTCTTACCATTTTTTGTTGAAGCAACCAAAGATCTTAACACCACGCTTGCCATAGGACTCACCAGTTTTCTTTATGTGCAGTACCAAAAAATAAACGTCCACGGAATATGGGGCTATCTTAAAGAATTTGCTGATCCCTTTTTTGTACTTATCCCCATTCACATCGTGGGAGAAATTTCAAAAATCGCATCAATGTCGTTCCGACTTTTTGGTAACATCATTGGCGGCGCAGTTATTCTTGATATGATGCGTGATGATCTTTTGGGAAGCTATAAACTTATCTTTCTTATTTTCATGGCAGCGACACTTATTTTTTCTTGGATAACAGCACTTCCCAAAGTTGCAACACCTTTCCCTTATTTGAAAAAAATCTCGGCTGTTTTTATGTTTATTTTATTTTTATTTTCGTGGCTCCAAATAGGACTCGGTATTGGTGAAGGATTGATTCAGTCATTTGTTATTACCATGCTCACTCTGACGTATCTCTCCATGGGAATCTACCAAGAAACTTCGCATGAACATAAGGAGGCAACGTGATCACTCCCGTTTTGCTCCACTACATTTCAGCTGGACTTGCCATTATGCTTGGCGCCGTTGGCGCAGGAATTGGCCTTGGCATAGCTGCATCAGGCGTTGAAGACTCAATGATACGTCAGCCTACCGGCAACGCGCAGGCTTTTAGAGCAATGATCATTGGCCTTGCACTTATTGAAAGTGGCGCCATTGTTTCACTGGTCATATCTTTTTTACTCTTATTCGCTTCTTACCCAGAGCTCACCTGGACCATTGCGCGCGTTGAATTTATCATCGGCTGTGCGGTGGGTATCGCAGCAGCATCTATCAGTATCGCATCAAGCTTTGTTGTTCGCTCAGCATCACAATCAATAGCGCGCCAACCTTTTTTTGCTCAAAAAATTATTATTTTCATGCTCATTGCACAATCGATCATTGAAGCCCCCGTAATTTTTTCACTCATTGTTGCGCTGCTCATCAAAACACAACTCATTGCGGCCGTTGATGCAGACACCAGCCTTAGGCTTTTTGCCGCAGGATTAGTTATTGCACTCGGCTGTATAGGCCCATCAATCGGGCAATCACTCCTTGCACGCAGTGCGTGCACTGCAATTGGTGTTAACAAAAACGCCTACAATAGACTCTTCCCTTTCGCCTTGCTCAATCAGGCAATCATCGAAACCCCAATGGTCTTTTGCGTTCTCTTATCGCTTCTTATTATCTATGGACAAGCCGACGCGCTACGCTCCCTTGTCGCCGCATGTACCCTTGGCACCGCCGCTATGGGAAGTGCTATAGGCATGGGCTATGTAGCATCGCGCGGTATCAATCAGATCGCTATAGATCCAGCGGTATACGCCAAAGTCTTTAGACCAACCATTCTTGCTGCCGCGCTCATTGAAGCATGCGTGATTTACGGCTTTATCATAAGTCTCTTGCTCGTCACTATGTAACAAAAATCCCCCGACAAAGGAGAACGAGAGATGGAAATGGACACAACCCCGTATCATGTTGTTTATATCCTGACCAAACTTGAACTTGGTGGGGCTCAAAAAGTGTGCCTTGCGCTCATGAATGGCATGGCGCAAAACCATATTTCCGCAACACTTATTTCAGGCAAAGAA
>JAHFBS010000066.1 GCA_023249895.1 bacterium
GTATAGAAATTAACATAAAGAATTTCTAAAAGATCGAGGGACATGCTGCATTTTTCAGCAAGCTTGTTCATAAGAATTGATATAACTGCTAGATCTTTGGTGTTGATGATTTCTTCAAAGGTATTTTCGATAAAATTTCCATATGCAGTGGGTGTTTTGAATAATGAAAGGTCTGCCTTATCAATTTTTTGTGATAGTGGAGTTAGGGCCTTTTGTGCTTCTTCTGAGGTGACACTTATGCTTATAAATAAATCTCTTATGCGAGCTTGAGATTTTTTCAAGTCTTTCTCATAGTCCTTTATTTTTTGTTTTATGTCTTGTGGTATTAATTGAAATTTATCGATCCTATCAAGCGCCGTGTAAATATCTTCTCCAAGCTTTTTTACGTAATTTCCACATTGCACGGCATCTTCTGTTGTGTGTGCCCGCACAACAATTTTCTCGAATTCGTCTAGAGCAGTTTTGAAGAGCATGATTTTCTGGTGTACATCAGCAAGCGCACATGAGTCACGGATGTAGCGATTTACTGCGCCTTCTGCAGCCGATTGATTCTTCCATCGCCATTGCCCGACATCTCGTTGTGCTTCTTGTAGCACGTACTGAATATTATTTCCCGCTTCTTGTGGAGGCGGCGGCTTAAGAGCGGGGGATAGGGTTGAGGTGATGATGAGTGTTGTGCTCAGGAGGAAAGGGGTACGTGATTGGTTCATATGTTCTCCTAAAATTGTGCTTATCGATGAACTACGCGTCCTTCGCGTGCGCTTTTTGCTTCTTCGAGTGATTTGAGAAGGAGCTGGCGTTTTTCAGCATTTGCATCATCCATATTTAAAATTATGCTTTTCACTTGAGCATAAGTTTCTTTATTTTCTTCATACATTTCTATAGCGTCCTCAGCTATTACAGGATTAGTTTTTGGCAACCTAGCTTTTGTCTCCCGTGCAATATCTAGCGTTTGTTGCAGTGTTTTATCAGGTATTTTGGGGAGTCGAGTTATTTGGAGGAAGGGGAATGTTTCTTTATGTAGAAAAGGTTTGTGAGGGTTGCATATAGGATTTCGTTGATCGGGTGAATAGTATGGTTTGAGAATATTATTGAGTTCCCCTAAATAATAAAACATTCTATCATCCGCTTCGAAAGTAAGGCTTGCTGGCGATGGGAAGAAATCACTAATCTCAAGAATTTGGCGAATAATTTCATCGCGTGCAGCTGATGGTGTTGGTTCAGGAAGTTCGATCAGTGGCGTAGGTGCTGGTGGAGTAACCGTAACAATTGCTTGAGGTTTCGTTTGTCCTTCTTCTTCTCTCTTGCGTTCTTCTGCTTCTCTCGCCTGTATTAGAGTTAATATTTTTTTTCTGGCAGCTTCGATAGGGGTAAAGATTTTAGCCTTCTCGGCATTAGTTATTTTTTTTCCTGGGGCTATTTTTACCCAGTCGTAATCTTTATCTATTAGCTGATCTAATTTTGATTCTATGTCGTAGGGTAAGTTTGAAATAATGAAAGAGCAGTCTTTTTGTGCTTTTTCATCTGTATCCAGATGAGGAAATGATTTCAAAAGAGCGTCAACGCGTTCTTGAACGACATTTGCAGCTTTTGGAACCACTTCGTCTATATGCAAAAAATCTGAGCCATCAATGATTTTGTAAACTTCTTCGGCGCATGCCGTGTTCAAGCCCTCTTGCGATAAAGGAGTTGTGGGGGTGGTCGCTGGTGTTGTAGGTGCTGGCGCTGCCTGCCCGCCGTAGCCTTGGCGTAGGAGGGGCGCAGGTAGTGTGGCGGGTTGCGTAACTTGTTGCTGTTGTTTGCTCTGTTGCGCTGTTCTGGGCGGCAAGCGAATATAGAGTTGGGGTTGTTGGTCTTGTTGTAATTGAGTAGCTGTAGTGCCACGCGTTACGCCTGATGGCAAGCGTTGAGGAGGAGGGGGAGTTGGCGTAACAACTGGTCGAGGTGAAAAGTAAGGGGGCTTTTTTTGCTGAATCAGATCGATGAGGGAAATTTGTGCTTGTTTCGGTTCCCACACATCTCGTGCGACATCTCGTTGCCACTGCTGTATCGCTCTAAGCTCATCTGTCGTTGGCGCGTGCGGTTTGAGCGCTGTGTGAGCCGGTAAGAATATCATCATGCTTACCAAAGCTGCCGCGAGGCTGAAGCGTTGTATCATTTTCATTATTTAGCTCCTTCTGGTTTGCCCGCGTTTATTAATAAGTCGTAGAAGTATTTTTGCCGCTCGGGACTAATTGATTTGGAGATATTCTTTGTTATCAGGTCATACATTTGTTGATTTTTATAATCTGAACGAGTCCTATAAAGTTCTATTCGATTTCCAATTTCTTGTTCCCACTGCTCTTGCGTTTTGGGTTGTTGTGGTTGAGCTGGTTTTGCTTGCATTACTGTTTCATAAACCTGTTGTAAGACACTTGGGGCAAGTGGTTTGCCTTTGTATTGCAGCTTGGCTATTGCTTCAAGTGAGCCTGGGGAGTAAACGATGTCGAAAATTGTGCTGTCTGCGAAATCTTTATCTATGGGGTAAAACACATTGTAAATAGCTTTTTTAGTTTCTTCTGACAAATCTTTTGCAGTAGGAAATTTGGCGCTGAGCGCAATCAGTTTTTGTTGCCATATTTGCAACTCTGAAGGTTGGGATTTAGGCATAGGTGCAGGGGCCGGGGGAGCCGGTTGCTCAGGAACTTTGATTTCAGCAGCTAATTGCTGTGTTTGTGGCGTGGCTGCTGTTGTGGAGCGTTTGATATAGAAGAGGAGATAGGTATAGCGCTGCCGAGCTTCTTGCGCCCAGCCAAATGATTCATGTTTTTTTTCTGAGCCGAATGCTTTATTAAATTCTTTTTCGTTAGTGATGGGTGCAATGTATTGATCGTTGCAGTGGTAGTCTATGCCGTTTTGCCGAACCATTGCATAGTAATGAGATTCAAGTGTTGGTTCAAAGGTAAAAATATGATCATTTTGTTTTTTAATATGTGGCCAATAAGAGATAATTCCCGCAAGATCATAGCTACCATTGCCAAAGCGTAGTCCTTGAATTGGATATTCGAGTTTAAAATTATTGATCTGATAAACATAATGTGGCCAGTTGCCTTCAGCCGTAGTGCGTACGGTTTTGATAATTAATATTGCGGGAGCCTCTAAAACTTGCGTTGATACGATTGTTTTTTTGTCACAACCAATTTTGGTACATTTTTTTACTGAAAGTCCTTCTGGTTGATATGCTGCAAGACTTGTTTCAAGGCTTTGATTTTCTTTTGTGACAGGGATAGTAAAAAAATCAACATCACACGGTTTGTCTGATTCTTGGAGATGTTGATTATCTGGCTCGATTGGTTGGTAATCTGGACATTTTCTTTCTACCGCCAGTTTGGTTGAAAAAATCTTTTGGATTTCAGGCGAACATTGTTTTTTAATTGCCTCAAGTATGTCGTTTGGATCATCAAATGCTCCAGGTTCCGCATGTCCCTGGTGTATTTTCATCCATAAAGATAATGGTTGCAAAATAATGCGTGATAGCTTTTGTGATGCATCAGGAACCCATGGATTTGTATCTAAATTAAAATTGATTTTTTTCGCTGGATCTGGTGGATTGTTTTTGATGCTTAAAAAATTTACATATGTTTGAAGAAAGGGCGTAAGCTTTTCAGCGGTAATCTGCTTAAGCGCTTCGTTAAATGGTATGAGACAGAAGAGAATTTGAAGTAGCGCATTGAACGAACAATTTTGGCCGAGATTGAGTAAGGGTAGTGGCGATTGTCGTTGCATAAAGCTCAGTTGGGGTTCAGGTTGTTTAGATTTTGTTGGGGGAGGAGGAGCTGCGGGTTGTTTTTGCTTTTTGAGAGCTCCTTTCTTAGCTTCCTGAACTTTTGTTGCGAAATTAACATCAAAAAATGCTACGTTTGCTGCTTTTACTTGTGCCGTGACGTCAGGATGTGTGTGCTCGAGCGCTTTTAGCCTTTGCTACAGAAAGGTTTGCAACACAATAATTTCATATAGTTTTGCTTGTGGTGAAATGCCATTATCTAGAATCTCTTGTGCTATTTTATTAAGAGGGCCGAAGATGTTTCGCTTCTGGTCAAAATTGCCATTGAATTGTGAGATTTTATCAACCTCTGAGTGAAGCTCAGGCTTAATTTTCTCTTTAACTAAAAAAGAATTGTAGATCAAAATCACCGTGTTTGGGTTCTTTTCGTGATTTTGCCACATAACCTGTGCAACATCTTGTTGCCATCGCTGTATCGCCTTGAGTTCATCTGCTGTTGGTCCTTGCGGCATGAGCGCAGCGTGCGCCGGTAAAAATAGCATGGTACTCAGCGCAGCCACCAGCGTGCTGCCGTGGCGTACCAACTTCCATCGATTCATCGTTCATCCCCTTCCTTGATCAGTCTGTTTTTGTCACATCTCAAACCATACAAAAAAGGGGTGGATGATTACAAGAAAAAGGGTATGTGGAGGCAAAGTGCTGAAAAGTAATGACGGTTGTCCAAAGGCTTTATCGACGCTAACTCACCCGATTATTTCTTTTGTTGCTCTTGTTGCTTTTGCCAATGGGCGAGTTTGGTGCGTAAGTCTTGAATAGCTTTATCAAAATAATTTATGTGCTGTTGGAGCTTTTTATTCCAAGTGACGTTTTTCTTGCTTTGATGTTCGTTAATAAATTTCTGAATGCTTGCCACCTTCCGATAAAGAGAAAATTGCGCTTGAGGTGTAAGAAGTTTTTGTGCTTTTGTTGGTTTAAATCTATCCAATAGGCCGAACCCTGCTTTGTCATATTCTTTTGAAAGCGCATCAAGTTCCTGAATTTCTTGTTGTATTGTGGCGTTGATATCGGGCAATTGTTCTGGTGTTGCTTCGGGCACAATGTTTATCTCGCTGAACATTCCTTGATTGACCAATTCAGCACATGGTGTTTCGGGCTTTTCCCACGCCCGTGCGGCGGCTCGACGTTGCATGTCTTGAAGATCATGATGGAACCAGTTGTCCGGCTGTGGTTGAGCGCCGTAAACTAAGCCACAAAGACTGACGGCGCATAATGCGCTTGTGCGTATAATAAAACACTTCATTTTTTACTCCATGGTCAAAAAACAGACATATTTTGGCCGGTTCATGGTTAAAAATCAGACATATTTATTCTAGCATATGGTCAAAATTCAGGGGTATGTTCATTTCAGTTTCGGCTAACTTCTGATATTGCCCCTGTGTTTTTGTCATCTCCGTAAAAAAGGAGATCCCGTCTCAGGTCTTATGTTTACTGCTGGATTCCCTCTTTCGAGGGAATGACTGTGGAGCGGTCCAGACTTCGTGTTTTAAATTAAACTTCTTCTGAAATCAGTTTTTAATGAAGATATTTTGGGCATTGTCCTTTGTCATTCCGGGCAACGACCCGGAATCCAGACACATCACGTGGATTCCCGCTTCCGCAGTCATGACTATCGTGTCTGCATGCGTTTGAGCTTGGCATCAGCGATATCGCCATAAAATGCTTTGTAAAAGTAGCTTTGTTTTTCAGATGGGCTTGTAGTATGCATAAGCCGTTGAATCCTTTCTTCGATAATCTTTTTGCCAGTCTCATCAGCGCGTTGCCATTCCTGTACCAATTTTTGTGCATATATTTCAGGAGCTGATTCTGCGATAGCTGTCTCAATCTCAGA
>JAHFBS010000067.1:0-1008 GCA_023249895.1 bacterium
ACGCCGATGGAGCTACCGAATCGACAACCTCAGCCACGTTACCCACACTTACAACGCCTGGTTCATTAGCAACAAATTCAGTACTAACTCCCGTTGCGTCTGAAAAATCTCCAACACCAACTCCATCTCAAAAACAAAACCTGCACATCGGGTCGTTCGCCTCGCCCCAAGAGAATCAAGAAGCTCTGGATGAATCTAATATCAATTTTGACAATGCATCACTTTCATCGGTTTTGTACTGCTTAGGGCAACAAAAAAATATTAACATCATCCCTAATAAAGACCTTGAAGGCGTTAAAGTTAGCCTGACAACCCACAACCCCCTAACACTCGATCGCGCATGGAATGTGTTGCTCACGCTCCTTGAAATGAATAATTTCACGTTACTCAAAAAACAAGATCCAAAAGATAAACGTGATCTTTATTACGTGGTGCCAAGCCCAAATAATGGCCAAGAGCCGCTCCCACTTTATTCATCAGAAAGTGGTACACAACCCGAAAATCTACCTCATAGCGACCAAGTGATTCGTTACATCTACGTATTTAAAAATATCAAAGCTGAAACTGCGCACACCATCTTGTCAAAAATGATTGAAGATAAAAACATTACCGAAAATAAAGATCTCAATCTTTGTATCATCAAAGACCAAAGCCTTAATATCAAATCTGCCATGCGCATCGTCAAAGAGCTTGATGAAGGGGGATTGCGCGAGGCAATTGAGGTCATACCTCTCAAATTTGCAAGTGCTGATAATGTCAAAAAACTTTTTGATGAAGTCTTGGGCACCGAATCAACAACTGATCAGCAACGCATTATCAGGATTTCGGCACTTCAGCCCAAAGAAGCTGCTTATTTTGCAACAGGAACCAAAGTCTTATCTGAGCCAATTACCAATTCAATTATTCTGCTTGGCGCATATAAGAACGTTGATAAAATCAAAAATTTTATTGCCAAGTATCTCGACGTTCCTATCGATAACGCCGAATCACGGCTGCATGTCAGAGAAC
>JAHFBS010000067.1:1018-5632 GCA_023249895.1 bacterium
TCCAACCGCCCAGTGGCACCACCACTGAAAAAGCTCTTGTCATGGAAGGCGGTTATAAAGTTTTTGAAGATGTCTTTATTAAAGGCGAGACAGACACAAGCGGTGAAAGCGATGCGGCCAAACACGGTAATGGTAACCGCCTTGTCGTTGCCTGCAACCGAGAAGATTGGAAACGCATATCATCATTTATTGATAAGCTTGATAAACCGCAACCACAAGTCGCCCTTGAGGTCATGATTGTTGAAGTTAACCTCAATCAATCAAAAGCACTCGGTTTTCAAATGCGTAATCTTAAAGGACACTCGCTTGGGCACAATATTAACGCAGGCTTTGCGCAGCTTATGGGAATGCCCGTATTTAGAAACAATATTGATGGTACAAATAATCCCAATGCCTCACTACTGCAAATCAATAAAGATTTTGCAACCAGTCAATACTTCCCTTCATCCGCAACCTTTGGTCCAGCCGGCACACAAACAACGCCCGACAACATTTGGGGAGTTTTAATAGCCTCATTACAAGCAACCAATGCACAAATTATTTCACAACCTTATGTCATTGCTAACAATCACCAAACCTGCGAAGTTCTTGTTTCAAAAACATTACGCGTCACCGGCGGAATGGATTTTAGTAAAAACGTTTCAACGCCTGTACTTAAAACCGTTGATCTTCCTGCTACCGTCGATATCAAACTCACTCCTCATATTAATTTGATCGGAACAATCACTCTTGATATTGACCTTCAGCTCGATCAATTTAAAGAAGCCGATACACAGGTAGCACAAACTGACAAGACCATTCTTAACAGAACACTCAAAACAAAAGCTGCTGTAGGCACTGGTGAAGTCATTGGTCTTGGTGGATTTGTTACGAGCAACCAACTTGAAACCGTATACAAAACTCCACTTCTTGGCGACATTCCTATCATCGGCAATTTATTTAGATTCAAAGAAAAAGATAAGGTTGAACAAAATATTTATGTCTTTATTCGTCCAAGCGTTATCAAGCCACGTTTTGAAGGCGAGCCTGATGAATACACCCAACTCAAACTTGACTACGCCAAACTCCAAATTATGAAAAATGATGCGTACGTTAACGATCGCGATCCAATTCAGCGCTGGTTCTTTAAGCCAACCAACCAAAACATCAAAAACCGCGTCGAAGATGCTGCACGTGGAATTTTACGCCCTATTGATAATTTCTCTTATGGCAAACATCAACCAAAATGCGTCAGCATTCAAGACGATCCTTATTATCAAGTAAGCGAAGCTATTAAAGAACAGCGTGCAAAAGAAGCGGAACTTAAGCAAGAACAAGAAGAGGCTATTGCTCAAGAGCAAAAGGAACCAGATAAAGAATCTGTTTCTGTCGTCGCAACGGCTGAAAACACCCCAGTTGCTCAAAAGCCACTTGAATCCCAACCCTCGTCAGTGCCACAGCACATGCAACCCTCTTCATAAGCATTAATTGATCGATCTACGGCTGTTTTTCATATAAATATTTCCAATTTGAATATACTCCACCCTTTTGAGTTTCCCGCTATATTCTATAGACTTAGATGATAAGTTTTTTCCGAGGGGGGCTCATGAAAAAACACATTTTTTTAAGTGCATGTGCACTTTTAATATTCCATCATCAAACAGTTTTTTGCATGGATCAACAATCCATCAATCAACCATTTGTTGCAACCGAATCCTACAGCATTGCTGATGGATCTCACGTCCAACCTTGTTTTAACACCAACCTGCTCAACAAAGTAGCTGGTATTAAAAGCTGGATTACTCATCATAAGAAAGAAATTTTGGTGGGGGGGATGGCACTTGCCGTGGTAACAGCCGCTGCGCTTTATTATTATACTTCTCAGACAGCACCTTTACATGCGCATACGATTGACACTTTCAACACTGTTACCCCCACACCCCCATCAGCTCAACTATCATCAGCTCCATTATTTTTTAACGCCACCGCACATCAATGCAGCAACCCACAAGACCTGCTTGCTGCTGCACATGCATGCGCTCGCGTTCCTGCTCATTGCTGGGTCGAGCCAGGTCAAAGAATGAGCCGAGATTCTCTTCCTGGTTATTTGAATGGTAAAGAATATGATTACTCAATTCCTGGATGTTCATGGCAGAACTTACAAGCGTTGCATAAAAACTATCAAGCCTGTTACAACACCGTCATCAACTACGCGCGCGAACATGGGCTTTCTGATTTACAAGCAAAAATTGCTACTGCACTTGAACAAGCAAAAAAATATTGGAAAACATTAGAGTGGTATGGGGCAATGAAAAAGCCAATCGTACCTTAATTTACATACAATATTTGGGGGTTATTATGTCACACGTTAAACACTTACTCATGTCATGTCTTTTGGCACTCACTGCCAGTAGCTTACAAGCGGCTGAACCGATGCCTGCTGCAAAGCTAGAAGCACCAACTCAACAACCAGTTTCGCCACTCACTATCACGATCAAACAGATAGGCGAAGCTTCATGGAAAACGTTCTACAGAGTGCCCGTTGAAGTTAATATTACCAATAATCAAGCACATGATTTTAATCTCGGCGCGCCATATGTTGCCAACATATCGCTATGGAATGCTGACATGCTTCGCTATAAAGCAGCCAAGCTTTTCAAAGCCCTCGGTTTCACATGCATAGGATTATCACTACTAAGCATTCCTGCTGAAGGTATAAAAAGTCTTATGAATATCGCGCTCTCCTATAAGGGGGTTGAGGCTCCGGCGTTCGGCTTCCATTGCTGCCCAGTTGACGATGGAAGACACGTTTGTAGTTCATATAATTCACCGGTTATTAGCTTCATGCAAGATGCCTTTGCTCCTGGGCTAGCCAATATTGCTCTTGCAGTAGGACTAATTATCCTCGGCACCACGCGACATTGCATAAAGCCACACGAAACGGTAACTATTACAGGGCTCATAGGCACAGCCGATATTAAGAAGATTCAAAACAGCCCAAAAACGCATGCTGGCAATGCGTGGCAATTTATTCCTTTAGCATAAAATTGGGGAGCAACAAAAATCCCCACACTCCCCCTTGACCCTCACACAGTGTCATACCATATGATTCATTCTTGAGAGGACAAAACGATGGCACAATGGCGTATAAAAGAAATCAGTAATTTAACCGGCGTATCGGTGCGGATGCTGCACCACTACGCTAAAGTTGGTTTATTGAAGCCTTCTATGCGTGCATCAAATGGTTATCGTTGGTACTCAGAGCCTGATGTGGCAAAGTTGCAGCAGATCATAGCGCTTAAGTTTTTTGGCTTTAGCTTGGCGCAGATTAAAACCATGATGCAACAGCCGCCTGAGATCTATGAGCATCTGTGCATTCAGCAACGGATGCTAGCGGATCAATCTGAGCATCTCCGGCAAACACAAGATGCTCTTGCTATTGTTCTTGAACAAAGTAAGACATCGGCTGGCCCTCTCAACTGGAATAATCTTATAACATTGATCGAAAGATATCGTATGGCAGACAAAATAAAAGAACTATGGGCAAATACGCTTTCTGATAAGCAAAAAGATAGCTATCTCAAATCACGGCAAAAATACCCTAAAGAATTTGCTGCATGGGAAGAATCGCTCAAGGCAATGAATAGTGGACAACTGGGAGATCCAGAAGGTCCTGACGGACAACGTGCAGTCGAATCCTTCCTGCAATTAATGCAGGCGCAGGCAAAATTGAATGCCGGGGCGATAAAACCTGTAGAGATGACCAAAGAAGATGCTGATGAAATGTCGCAGTACATTCAAAAATGTTTAAGTCAGAGCATACCGCTGAATCCAGAAGCATGTTCATGGTTTGCACGAGCAATGAATGCTCACAAATTACGCCGCTGGCAGACAATGTATCAGGATATTACCAAAAATCTTGAGGCTGATCCTGAAAGTGAAATCGGCAAAAAGCTTGCTCAGCAATGGCGAGATGTTGTTGCAGAACATTGCCAGGGCGGTGGACCGATTGATTTCCACTTTGGCACGACGCTCTTGGTCAATACCCTGCGCGATAAAGCTGAACTACAAAAAGCCTCCGGCATTGAACAAACACCTGAGCAAAAGCAGGAACTGCTGAATGGCTTCAAGATGATGCAAAATCCTATGGCGATAATGTGGATTTTTAAAGCGCTCGATAATCATTAAGAAAGGGTTATTGCGCACTTTTATTTTTAGATTATTATCTGATGTTCAATGTAAGTTGAGTTCATGGTTCGATACGCCGACCGTTCGTCCTGAGTGTCCGCCGTAGCCATTTATGGCGAAGACGGATGTATCGAAGGATGTGGCCGGCACTCACCACGAACGGGATAATCAAGCTTACGGTAAATTTTATTGAAGTTGAGGGGACTATGTTGAAAATATTTACACTTTTTTTGCTTACTTCTTTTTCATTGTCATTTTGTGAAACACAACAACCAACATCAATCGCTGCTTCTCAACAGGAAGCACCGCAAAAAGAACATGTTCCCAATTCATGGGACAAAGTTAGTGCACTTTATCTTCCCTCGCTCGTTAACAAAGAAGAGAAACAAAAGCTTCTCTTACAATTAAACGCACCACAACAGCTTAAGACTAAAAAATCAGATCTTG
>JAHFBS010000068.1 GCA_023249895.1 bacterium
TTATAAAGAAAAATCATAGAAAATTATAAATGAATATGACACGTTACATCATCAAACCCGTTTAAAAACGCGCGCGGATCGACGGGCGTGCTCAAAAAAATCTGCACATCAAAATGCCGGAGCGTCGCAAGACACCGCTCCACTCTCACCTTATCAAAGTCGGTCATAAAATCATCGAGTAACAAAATGCCAGGCTCTACACTACGCTGATCACCCTCATGCGATAAGGGCTGAAGTTGGGCGATTTTAAGTAAGAATGCTAATAACTTCTGCTGCCCTCGCGACGCATAAATACGAGCGCGTCGCCCTTGAAAAATAATCGCAACATCATCAAGATGCACGCCAAAAAGACTTCGACGCCACTGCCACTCTGTCTGAACCTGGGTACGTTCAAATTTTTTCCAGAACGTTTCAAAGTTCTCTGTATCCGCCCCGCCCTTGGTGGCATACGAAAGCTCTACACGAAAATCGGCCTGACTATCATCGGCAAAATAAGTTGCCAAGAGCATGTTCACCACGCGCTCAAGATGCGCTAAGTATTCTTGTCGTTGCTGACGAATTACTGCCGCCGCATCCCACAGCTGCTGTGTCCAGGTCATAAACGTATCGTCCACCCTGCCACCAGCCATCAGTAAGCTATTGCGTTGGCTTAAGATCTGCCGATAGGTTTTATAGCGGCCTAAAAATGATGGGTCATTAAGAATCATGGCATAGTTAAGAAAATCACGGCGCACTTCAGGCTCGCCTTGAATCATAGCAATATCATCGGCAACCAATGTAATCACCTTGAACTGTGAAACCAGTTCTTTATGCGACGTAACTACTTTTTGGTTCCACCGTACAACTTTGCCCTCTTCTTCAGAAAAGCCAACCTGAATATCGTCATTAAGTGCTGTTGCGGTTTGCCGGACATTGAGGCGTACAAAGAAATAATTATTTCCCAGCTGCACCAAATCACGATGCAACCGCGTGCGAAACGAACGCAGGTAGCAACAATAGTGAAGGGCCTCTAACAGACAACTTTTGCCAGATCCGTTAGGGCCCTCGATAATCACCAGACGACCATCAAAGTTAAAGGATCGCTCAGAAAAGCAACGAAAGTTGCGCAAGGTTAATGAATCAACAACCACATCAAACCCGTCAACTACCCTTCTTGCTGTGATAGCGAAACAGGCATGACCAAATAGGTCATATTGAGCTCATCACGTGATGATTCAAAAATAATTGGTTTAGTGTTGTTCTTAACAAAAAAGCTTACCGCATCTTCAGAAAATGCTTGAAGTCCGCTCAAAATATACGGCGCATAAAAGCGACTCTCAATATCTGAACCTTCATAAGAATCAAGAGCAAGCTCTTCTTCAAGCGCACCAACTTCTTTATTACGCATACTCACTTTTAATTTACCTGGAGCAAACGCAAATTGGGTCGAAACAAATTGGCCGGCAAGTAAACAGTTGGTACGTTTAAGTGTTTTGACCAAAGGATCGCGGCTCAAGCGAGCGGGAATAAAACCATCTTTAGCAAGAACAGCTTTGTACTGAGGAAATGGGTCTGCAATTAATTTGGTAAAGAAATTAAAATTTTTCCCTGAGAAAACAAGTTGATTCCCGCAAACGCCAACAAAAACTTTATCATCTGGGTAAGCCTCGAGCAATTTTTTGAGCTCAAGTACCGCACGTTTAGGCATCAACCATTTTTTTTCTTCGCCAAGAACATATTTGGCTGTCGTTACACGAGCAAGACTATGACCATCGGTGGCAACCATCGACATTTCTTGAGGATTTATTTCAAGCAGCATGCCATTAAGAGCCGCGTTAGCATTATTTTGTGGAATAACAAAGGCAACTTTATTGAGCATATCGAGGAAAAATTTTGACTCCATATCCATGAAGTTTTCAATACGCTCAGGAAATGGTGGAAATTCTTGCGAATCCTTGATATTGAGTGCCAAATCAACAGCACCAACTTGGAGCCTTACTTGTCCGTCGCTCACTTTAAAAGTAATTGTTCCTTCAAGTTCTTTAATTAATTCAAAAATACGTTTGCCAGAAATCAAAAATGCCAAACTTTCGGTAGCATCGCTTTCAATGTCTGCGCTTGATTGCAAGCTGATTTCAAGATCAGTTGCTTTGAGAATA
The DNA here is from genome assembly GCA_023249895.1 of bacterium. Taxonomy (GTDB): domain Bacteria; phylum Babelota; class Babeliae; order Babelales; family RVW-14; genus UASB124. Next base: position 2,139 of record JAHFBS010000068.1, read on the forward strand.
AGCTCGCGCGGTGTGACATGAAATAAAATTGATTCGGTAACATCAAGAGTGGTTCGCTTGTTGCAAATGGGCTGCATTGAACTCAGAAGCATTAATAAATCTTTTTGGGGGGCAGAAAATGTACAATTCATATATTGATACCATCGTAAAAGGTCTAACTTGTGACCATACTTTTTTAGTATATAGCAGGATGTTTTGTCTGTTAACGCATTAATAAAGATCTTTACTCTTTTTTAAAAGCAACCGTTTAAATTTTTTGAGCATTTTGAACATATCATGGTATAAAGGCCCATATTGTTTCTGGGCATAATATCTTTTGCCACGCAACGCACAATCAAAAACAGTTTCATCATCTTTGTTTTTGATCAACAGCAGACCCTCAACCAGTGCCAGATCACAACTCTTGCTACAAGAAAGCGCAACTTTGAGAAGCACGCAGAGCCATGGTTGGTTGCCACAACGAATGGCATAATGAATAGGCGTATCACCGTTGTTCGACTGTTGATAAAAAAGAGCCTCAAAAAATTTATCATCGCCCCCTATTGCCCTGTACAAAGCTGAATCTATTGCTTTTAAATCATTCTCATTGGTGTAAAAATTAAAATCTTTGGGACTATGAAGAAGCGTAAGCCCATCACTATTAAGCGATTGCACATGATGAAGGAACAGGGTCACCGTTGTTTGATAATCAGGATCGTCTTCAGCATTGTAAGCTATATAATAAGCACATGCACGCGCCTGAGTAGCAATATTCTGCGCTGTTGAAAAGCCCACAAAAGCTGTATACAAATTAAGCGGATACCAACAAGCCATTACTACGGCAAGCGTCTTATACACCATAAAGCCCCCTGTTATATGGTTATGCGCGCGGATGTTTAGCGTCGTAGATTTTACGCAATGTCGAATCGCCAAGATGGGTATAAATTTGAACAGCAGATAAATTTTGGTGTCCCAATAAGAGTTGCAGCGACCGTAAATCTGCCCCCTTGCGCAATAAGTGGGTTGCAAGCGAATGACGCAGGCTATGCGGTGAAATATTTTTAACAATCGCTGCTTTACGCACGACTTTTTTGAGCGCTATCCACAATGATTGGCGTGACAATGGCTTGATGCGACCGCCATGGCACGTGGCAAAAAGATAATGCGGCTGATGCTGCTCTCCTTCACGTAGCTTGACCATTTTTGGATAAATATGCGCAATATAATGGCGCAGGAGCTCAATAATATTTTTGGGCAAAGGCACCATGCGCTCTTTTCCCCCCTTACCATGAATACGAATAAATCCTTCATCAAAAAGGACCTGGTCAACGGTAACTGAAACAAGTTCTGATACACGCATACCTGTTGCATAAAGTAGGTACAACATAACCTTGTTGCGTACTCCTTTGGGAGTACAATCGCAATTTGCAGCGGCCAATAGCAGTTCAATTTCCGGCTCAGTTAAATACCGTGGCAACGTTTTTTCAAGCTTAGGAAAAACAAGGCCTTGGGCAGCGTTGGGATGATGATAGGTTTCGGCAAGAAATCTAAAAAAGAGTTTAAAGGTTGAGATCTTGCGCGAGAGTGAACGTGCCGCAAGCCCCTGGTCCTTTAATTTTTTGATATATGCCGTTAAATGACGCTTACTAATTTTATCAGCAGCAACTTTTTCATGAATAAGAAACTCATTCAGGTGTTCAACATCGCGCCGATAAGCAAGGAATGTATTAGTTGATACGCGCTTTTCAGTTACCAAATAAGCATGAAACTGCGCAAGCGCTTCCCCTATGCCATTCACCCTTGTCTCCCCCAACGTTTAGTATGCTTTGGCCACCAAAATGTCGGATTTGCTTGCAGATGAACAGTGTAAGCAGGTTTTATGGTTATGTTCCTGCAGAATGCAGCGAACAGTACCTTTGTATGTCTTAACTGATGCTTCACACTCTGCCTTGCCACACCATCCGGTCTGATACAACCCGTTGTTTTGATCAAGCTGAGGCCCAAACTCTGCCAACTTTTCAGCCTGATACCACTGACTCTGCATCCGTGTTCGAGCATTTGACAAGAGATTGCTCTGAATGGTGGAAAGAAGATTGAGGACAAAGGCCTTTGCTTGCCCGTGAGCAACCATCGTTTTCTTTTGTGCTTTATCACGCTCAATGCGATTTACCACAACGACCTGATCGGATGCCAGGTCTTTTGGCCCCATTTCGACACGAACCGGCACACCACGCAGTTCCCAATGAAAAAACTTTGCGCCAGGAGTTGTTGCCTCGTTAGCATCAAGCATAACGCGTATACCCGCGTCACTCAGTTCACGGCGAACCTGTTCAAGCTTTTCGCACAACGTTGATCGTTCTTCTGCTGTTTTATAAATAGGAATAAGTACCACTTGAACCGGGGCTGCAAGCGGCGGCATTACCAAGCCTTGTTCATCACCGTGCGTCATAATAACCGCACCTACCGAACGTGTTGTCATACCCCAGCTTGTGCAATAAGGAACGCGCATTGAGCCATCGGCATCCTGATAACGAACGTCAAAAGATTCAGGGAAACTATGTGCCAAAAGGTGTGACGTTGCCATCTGAAGTGCCTTGCCATCAGGCATTAACCCTTCAACACAATAAGTGCTATCGGCGCCCGCAAAGCGTTCGCTCTCGGTTTTTATGCCGGGAATGGCAGGAACGGCAAGAATATTTTCATAAACTTCTTTATAGACATTGAGCGCACGCATTACCATCTCAACGGCTTCTTCACGCGTACGATGAGCTGTATGCCCTTCTTGCCACAAAAACTCTAAGCTGCGCACAAAAGGACGTGTTCTCATTTCCCAGCGTACAACGTTGGCCCACTGATTGACCGCCAATGGCAAATCACGCCATGAAGTAATCCAGCGAGCAAACATTGAGTAAATAATAGTTTCTGAAGTTGGACGAACAACAAGTGGTTCTTCAAGTTGCTTGCCACCGCCAATGGTAACAACCGCAAGTTCAGGAGAAAATCCCTCAACATGCTTTGCTTCACGTTCCAAAAATGATTTAGGAATTAATAAAGGAAAGTACGCATTCTGCGCACCCAATTCTTTGATACGCTTATCAAGTTCCTTTTGAATGTTTTCCCACAAAGCATACCCATAAGGTCGTATGACAAAGCACCCGCGTGTTGGACTGGCATCAATAACTTCAGCCTGAACAAGGACCTCTTGGTACCATTCGGCAAAATTTGTGCGAATATCAGGTAACTTACTCATGGGTTAAGCTTTCACATAATGAGAACAAGACTTGTGCGTACGCGGGTAAGAATATAACCAATTTACTCAAAAAGCTCGACTCGGACCTGTAAATTGGTCGAAATTTATGTATGCCGATTACATAAGTAAGATTTGAGAGGCATGAAAGGGTTATTAATGATACGCGCAGTATGGTTACGATGGAGTTTTTTATTAATCGCATTTACCGGTAGTTTTAAGAGCTACGGAGCTCTCCCTCTACCAGAAGACAAGCCTGCAGA
>JAHFBS010000002.1:0-14207 GCA_023249895.1 bacterium
GGTCGTATTTCAAGCATTACGGACTACGGACTGTTTGTTGAAGTCGAAAAAGGCGTCGAAGGCCTTGTTCACATTTCTGAAGTTTCATGGACAGAACGTATTAGCAACTTGTCCAAGTATTTCACGGTTGGTTCAACCGTTGAAGCATACGTCGTTGCACTTGATAAAGACAACCGTCGTATGTCCCTGAGCGTCAAACAACTCTCAGAAGATCCTTGGAAGACCGTTGCTGAGAAGTTCAAAGTTAGCGATAAGATTCAAGGCAAAATTACCAACATCACCGACTTCGGTCTGTTTGTACAACTTATTGAAGGCGTTGACGGCTTGGTACACATCTCCGATATTTCATGGACCGATCATGTCGGACATCCTGGTGACCGTTATAAGAAAGGTGACACCGTCGAAGCAGTCATCCTTTCACTCGATCCAGAAAACCGCAAGATCTCCCTTGGTATCAAACAGCTTGAAAAAGATCCATGGACTACCGTTGCTACCGAATACAAGATCGGTGACATCGCTGAAGGCTCTATCTCCAAGATCACGAACTTTGGTGCCTTTGTTAAACTTGCATCCGGTATCGAAGGCCTCGTTCATATCTCCGAGCTTTCAGACGCTGAAGTTGCCAAGGTTGATGACATCCTGAAGGTTGGACAAGTATCCAAATTCAGAGTCATTAAGGTTAGCCCAGAAGAACGTAAACTCGGACTCAGCCTGCGAGCACTTAAAGAAAAACCTGCAGAAGAGCAAACGGCTTATGCACAGACAACTCAGACTGACAAGCAAGCTGCTAGGGCAGAAAGAGCTAAGGCTCCTGAACGTGTTACGGCTGAACAACCAAAACCAAAACAACGTGAAGTTAAGAGTGCCTTGCAACAAGCTCTTGAAGAGCATGCTGCACGTCTCAAGAACTCCAAGCAGGACTAAGCACCATGGAACGCACATTAGCAATTATTAAACCAGACGCAGTACGCGCAAAAAATGCGGGCAAGATCATTGACCGCATTGAAGCTGAAGGATTTAGCATTGTTGGCATGAAAAAAATCAACCTGGCCACAAAGCAGGCTGAAGAATTTTATGCTGTACACAAAGGCAAGCCTTTTTATGCCGAGCTCGTTGAATTTATGACATCAGGCCCTGTCGTGATTATGGCTTTGGAAAAATCCAACGCCATCCAGGCATGGAGAGATCTCATGGGCTCAACCGATCCAGTCAAGAGCGCGCCTAACTGTCTGCGTAGATTGTACGGAACCAGCGTTGGTCAAAACGCAACTCACGGTTCTGACGCTGTGCAAACAGCAGCGGTTGAAATAAAGTTCTTTTTCCCAGAACTTGCGTAAATCGCTTATTTAGTTTATCAATCGGGGAGTGACGGCAACGTCGCTCCCCGGTTTTTTTTGAAAGGAGAAACGTATGAAGTGCGTCTATACTACCTACCTCATGTTAATCGCGTTGATAGCCCTTGGATCAGTCACCTATTACCGCTATCGCAAAGGAACCTGTATGATTTTTTCGTCATCAACGATTCACCCAACAAAATTTAATTTCTTTGGTTTTACCTACCCCTTTTCACTCCCTCCTCTCCCCTTTGCACCCAATGCTCGAGAACCTTACCTTGATGCAGAAACGATGAACATTCACCATGACAAGCATCATCAGGCATATGTAGACAATCTTAATAAGGCACTTGAAAAGCATCCTGAGCTTCAGAAATATACGATTGAAGAACTCCTTACCAATCTTGCTGCCGTTCCAGCAGATATTCGTGAGGCGGTACGCAATCATGGCGGTGGACATTTAAATCATACGCTCTACTGGAACCTGATAGCTCCCGGCGGAGCTACAACGCCAACAGCTGATGTGACCAATACCATTAATGTCTCGTTTGGTTCATTCAGTGCCTTTCAGGAAGCATTTGAAAAAAGCGCTCTTGGCCATATGGGCAGTGGATGGACCTGGTTATGCTTAAATCCGGATAAAAAATTGGTTATTGTAAGCACCCTTAATCACGATAATCCTATAACCCAAGGCCTTTCCCCAATTCTGGTTGTTGATATTTGGGAACATGCCTACTATTTGAAATATCGTAATAAACGCGGTGATTTCGTTAAAAACTGGTGGAATGTGGTTAATTGGGACTATGTAGAAAAACTCTACAAAATGGGTATTTTAGCGCTTCAATAGCGGCAATTTTGCATATCAATGCCACTTTACAACGACTTTGACGCCATTTTTAAGCTTTTTTAATTTTATCAATCTCTTGATTTCGTCGATTTCTCCTTGCTAAAGTAGACTTAGCATAGAGGACGAGCTTGCAAGCAACGTTAGGTAATTCAGAACTCATCGAAAAAGGAGAAAGATATGAGTTTTAATTCATCAAAACGTGTTATAGGTTTTGTCATTATTGCCTTGATGGGCGGTGGTCCGCTTCTTGCACTTACCAGTAAGAAAAAGCCAGCTGACACCGCAGCAGTCGTCAAAGCGCCGCGCTTAAGCGCCAAAAGTCGCGCTCGTAACGCCGGCATGCATAAACAAAGTAAACAACGCTCACGGGCTTATAGAAAAAATGTAAAACGTAAGAAGTCTTCAAAGAATACTTTTCTTACGCACAAAAAGTCTCATAAAAAAGTAGCCTCAAGCAAGTCAAAACAGCTTGCGAATAAGAAAAAGCTTTCTTCAAAGCGAATGCACAACAAGGCGCAGGTGCGCAAAGTTCAAACAACACGTAAAAGTACCCGCGTAGCAACGCGAGCTCATCATAAGCAGGCGTTGCCGCTCACTGAGCAACCTCAAGAAACCCACTAACGTTCAAATACTGGGGCTGTTGTAATGACAGCCCCTTTTTGCTGTGTCGGTAGCTCTTTTTATTTTCAAACTTTTATCAATCTATTGAGTTTGTCGGATCCCGACTGATAGGGTGAACAACAGCGTGGGTACGTTGTTGTTATTTATGTTTAACAGAGGAGAATTAATGAACATAAATCGACAAACGCTTTATAGTTCTTTTGTCGGGCTTGCACTTGGCATCCTGATGCATGGAAGCTGCATCTTTGCAACCGATCCAACCAACATTGACCCCAAATTAGATTCTGTCACCCCAGATCCCACACAACCGGATAAAGTTCTTTTAGCTCGTGGAGGCGGTGGTGGTGGAGGAGGTCGCGGCGGCGGTTCTCATGGAGGATCAAGTCGAATGTCATCAGGCCCACATAGCGGCGCTCACGGAATCTCACACGTTGGTCCAGGACGATCAAGTGGTTTAAAAAGATCAGGCGGCACTGCAGGATCAAAAAAATCATTCTCAGGAACACGCAAAGGAAGTACTTCAGGTTCAAAAGTATCTTCTAAAAAAGGTACGAACAGCAAAAGCTTTGCCAAACGTGGCGGCAGAGGTGGAGGAGGACATGGTGGTGGACATCACCGTGGAGGACGCGGCCGACACCATGGAGGCGGACATGGTCATCATGGACACCACCACTGGAACAACTACTGGGGTTATGGCTGGTGGTGTGGAGCCTGGGGCGGATGGTTCTATCCATGGTGGGGTTGGTACTGCGGCTTTGGTTGGGGTCCAGGATGGGGTGGTTGGTATGGCCCTTGGTTGGGCTTCTGGGATTTCCCATCATACTGGGCGTGGTATTGGCCTGGCTTTGCACTCTCGGTTTTCTATGCCGGACTTTTTGCACCACAACCTTATGTAACCGTCATTACACAAGACACAAGCTATGGTGCAATTTATAAACGTGGTGAGGATGGCTACGAAAAAGTAGGCACGGGCACAATCATCATTCATCCTGATCAAGAACGACGAATTAGTATTGATAATCGCAATGAAAACGTCATTATCATCACCAAGGATCCAGCTCAATTAGATGATTTCATTTTCAAAGACACTCTTACGTCAAAAAAGGACACTTATTCAGTTGTCAATCCACAAGAAGCACCGGATCAACTTGAAGAAGGCGAAACGGCCAACGTTACTGATGAACAAGTGGCAGAATTTCAAAAAACGGTAAAAGATCGCGCGCAGGAACTTAAGGATAAAGCGGACAAAGCCGAAGAAGAAACACCTGCCGCTGAAAAGCAAGCTCAAGAATGGGAAGAAACTGAAGGAGATCGAGTTAAAGCAGAAAGTTAGAATTAAGTCTGTTGAGTAACCACAACGGCCTCTGGTTTTTTGGTAAAATCAGGGGCCGTTCGTTTGATATACACCGGCTCAGCAGCTTGTTCGAAATTTACGATACCATCACCGTAAACAAAATTTTCAAAGTTACCGCGTCGCGCTATCGCACATTCTTCAGGGATCGATAACAGCCAACGACCAATGGTCGAACTATGAAGCTTGAAATGTCCGGGCTGCTGACGTCCTTGCGTCGTTGTTCCTGTGGTAACTTCAAGATTTGCAAGGCGTTCATGATGGGGAAAGGTGCGTCCATACATACCCAGCACTTGCTGCACATAGTCACCACGTGAATAAAAGTTCAGCACCGAACCAACAATTTCCATGCGTGGAAAACAATCTTTGACCCCCACTGGCGTTCCCAGTAAATAAATTTTATCGATAAGCCATTTGCGCCCCAAGGCCAATGCCTTATCTTTTTCAGAGACTGCTGTCGTTCTTAAGGTTGCAACAAGATCCATCAGCATATGCGGCTGCAAACTATGTGTTTCCTGCAACCGTTTTTCAAGCTCTTGATATGCCACCTGTGTTGCATAATTAACCACATTACCGCCATGGCTGTGACCAATAACGATGATATGTTCTTGCGCCGGATAACTTAATATAAGCCAGGCAAGTAATTGGCCCGCCTGCGTAATATCTTTTTCAGTTGGGTTTCCTGACCAGCCAAAAGGAACAACCTCATGGCCTTTTTGCAGAGCACACACCATTAATTGATCAAAAAAATCGCCCCCAGGTCGCCACCATGTTTTACTTTGGGCAAATGACCCGTGTACCACGATGACAACGGGTTCGAGAGTTTGGAGTGTGCCAAGCAAGCACCACAAAAAAACATGCTTAAATTTCATAGGCTCTTACTGAATTGCAGGCAGCGTCCTACTCTTAGTCCACGCATCCAACTCAATTAAATAATTAAGGACCGTTTCAAGACGATTAAAATCAACACTCACCGGACCACAACAACGAGCCTTGCCGGGCTCATGATGCACCATCAAAAAGAGCCCTGCTATCCCCTGCACAATGGCTGAAGCAGCAAGATTCATAATAAACGCACTATCACCTCCAGAAGCGCAGCCAAGACCACCTGGACGTTGGACAGAATGGGTAACGTCAAACACAACCGGCTTACCCAGTGTTTTCATGATAGGAAAGTTACGATAATCAACGACAAGATTATTGTAACCAAACGAATAGCCACGTTCACAAAGCCAAATAGTACGGTTGCCCGTTGATTCGATTTTGCCAATAACATGCTGCATGCTTTCAGGAGTTTCGAACTGCCCCTTTTTTACATGCACCGGTTTGCCTGTTTTACCTGCTGCAACTAACAAATCGGTCTGTCGGCATAAAAATGCCGGAATTTGCAGCACGTCTACAACGTCGGCAACTTCATTAACATGAACCGTTTCATGTATATCGGTGATAACGGGCACATCAAAAGTCTTTTTGACACGTTCAAGTGTTGCAAGACCTTGCGTAATACCCGTGCCACGAAATCCCTGCAACGCAGTTCGATTGGCTTTATCAAACGAACCTTTGAAGATAAGTTTAAAATTGAGTTTTTCAGAAAGTTTTTTGAGAAATTCAGCCGCACGCATCGTATCAGCTTCGTTTTCCATCACACAGGGACCAAGGATAAAAAAAAGCGGTTCTTGATTACCGCTTATATCGCTCACCCAACCCTGAGACACATTATTTTTCATGTTTACTTTCATTCGGTGATGAAGAATCTGCTTCTGTTTTGTTTTCAAAAAAACTCTTGGCTATTTCATCAAGAATTCCATTTACAAAACGATACGCATCTTTTTCAGCATACGTTTTGGCAAGTTCAACAGCCTCATTAATGATAATCGATGGAATAGCATCAGGCTGCGTTAATTCCCATAATGCCAAGCGTAAAATAAGATGGGTGCAACAACCAAGACGCTCGAGGCGCCAATTTTTAAGAAATGGCTTAAGCTGCTCATCAAGCTGTTGAGTTTGTTCAGTTACGCCACGAACGAGCGCATAGGTAAATGATTTTTTGGGAATTTTTAGGTCGAAGCTTTTTTCAAAATTATGCACCACATCTTCTGCCGAAACCGAAGATTCAAATCGATCAAATGCATAAAGAATACTTAACGCTAGCTGCCGCTCTTCACGGCGTGAATTGAGTGAAAAATCAGGGCTCCACGGACCCAAATCCTCGTCCGTGGTTACTTCTTGTTCATCAAGCTCTGCATCAATAGGCGTTAGATTTGGCGCATCATTATCAGGATTAGTCAACTTTTTCAATGTATTTATCCTCACGTGTATCGATCTTAACCTTATGGCCTTCGTTGATAAACAGAGGAACCTGGACAACCAGCCCCGTTTCAAGTGTTGCAGGTTTGCTGCCACCTTGTGCGGTATCACCACGTACGCCAGGTACGGTTTTTTTGACTTCCAGGATCATAAATGTTGGCGGTTCGACGGCAATTGGTCGACCGGCAAAATGCAAAATATTATAGATGATGCCGTCTTTAAGATATTTTTTGGCTGTTTCGATTTGATCTTCATCAAAGGAAACTTGCTCATAGCTGTCTTGATCCATAAAGTGAAAATGGTCATCGGCATAGAGATATTGCATCTGCTTGTATTCCAAATCAGGCTCTTGGAACTTTTCAGCAGAACGGAATGTTTCTTCAAGAATGCGACCGGTCAAAAGGTTTTTCATTTTGGTACGCAGATAGGTACCACCCTTGCCAGGCTTGACCAGTTGGTAGTCAAGAACTACCCATGGCTCATTATTCCACAGAATCTTGGTAGACCCTTTTCTGAAATCAGAGGTTGTAATCACCGGGAACTCCTCATCGTTTTCATGCCTTTACCTTCATTTTCGCGAGTTTTTAACTATACCATAAAGTGGAAAACTTGAGAAAAAGAGCGTAAAAGAGGTTTTTTAGCACAACTCTTGGCGCTTTTTAACGGTCAGATCAGGGTTATAGCACAAAGAGCGGGCTCAATACGCTCTATCAGATTTTAACCAGAGCCAATGACTGATCAATAAGTTCTGGGATACGCGACGCTTCATCTGGTGCAAAATTGGACAAAACGTAGCTAGGAACATCATTTTTGTCTGCAGGACGACCAATACCAAACGCAAGATGCCAGAAATCAGCACCGATCATACTCATAATTGATTTAAGCCCATTATGCCCTTTGTGGCTTCCCCCAAATTTAATAACGATTTTGCCAAAAGGTTTTTCAAGCTCATCGTGTATAACAAGGATCTGCTCAGGCTTAATGCCCTTCTTCTGCATAAACGAAAGAACGCGACCGGAATTGTTCATAAATGTTTGTGGCTTGATAAGCAATATTGAATGAGGAGCGCCAGTGGTGTCATGCACGGCAATCGTTGCATACTCCATAAGCTCGCTCGATTGCCATGTAGCATTGTACTTTTCTGCGAGCGCATTAATCACGCCAAAGCCAATTGAATGGCGATTACGCGCATATGCACCGCCGGGATTACCCAAACCAATAATCGCCTTAATCGTATACACATCAAAAACAGGATTCATAATCCCCTCACCCACGAAGTCACCTCTTTGACCAGATAATCGGTAAGCGTAACGGTCTGTATTTTTTTGTATCCATCAAATTCCAAGCCAAGCACCGAATCACTTACTAGAATTTTTTCAAAATTACTCTGATCAAGACGTTCGCGCGCACCTTGCGAAAAAATAGCATGCGTAAAGCAGCCATAAACAGCGCGAGCACCTTGAGCACGCAGAAGGTCACATGCCCCCATAGCGGTATGGGCTGTGTCAATAATATCATCTAAAATAACAACGCGTTTTCCACGTACATCACCAACTAATTCGTAACTCACGGCAACATCATTGGCAACACGTTTTTTGTGCACAACAACTAAGGGAACATTAAGCAATGAAGCAAGAGCTTTTGCACGATCCTTGCCCCCTTCATCAGGTGATGCGATGCACAACTGATCGCTTGGTGTGCCCTGCAAAATATGATCACGTACAACGCGATACCAAAAATCAGTCAGTTGAATGTGATGCAAAGGGACTGGATACGAACGTTGAATCATCTGAGCATGAAGATCACAGGCTGCCAATGCTTTTACCCCCAATGCCTGATAACAACGACCAAGCATAAAAACGGCGCCCTGAAATGAATCATCTACCGCAACCTCTTGTCGCGCATAAGGGAAATAGGGCAGCACAACGGTCAATGATGACGGTTTAGTTTGACCAAGCACATCGATTGCTTGAAGCACACCAACGAGTTGATCATTAATACCGTTATCAGCAGAAACGCGTTGATGCCCCTCAAAATGCACAAATTGATAAAGCAAAATAGCGTGTTTTCCCGAGCAACGTGTAACATCTTTGAGCGAAACGAATGTTTCGGTATCTGCAAAAGACGCAATAGTAAGTGGGACAATATCAGCTGATAAATGTTGCGCTAATGTACTAGTAAGTGCCGACCACGGTTGCCCAACAACAATCAATGAAGATGTCATAGCAAAGCCCTTAAAATCTGCTCACCTGGCTGCAGAGTAACGCCGCCAAGCATAACAACTTAACGGGGCTTAGCTCCACAACCTTTTTATCCATGATCGCGTAGCTCCAACAAATGTCGTACGACGACGATCATCAAACTTTTTCAAAATATCGGGAACTTTGTTTAAGGATACCACAAGTCGTTTCCATTGGTTGAATGGCATAGCAGGAATGCCTGCAACAGTTTGTCCATCAAGCACATGACTAATCACGGCACTTTTAGAAACTATTTTGGCGCCATTGCCAATACGCAGATGATCTCTAATGGCAACTTGGCCACCAATTTGACATCCTTGACCAATTTCAACGCTTCCGGCAATACCGGTTTGTGCAAGAATAATCGTATGCGCGCCTACTTTGACGTTGTGTGCAATTTGTGCACCATTATCAATTTTGACATGATCGCCAATAACTGTTTCATCAAAAGCCGCACGATCAATAGTACAATTCGCACCGATTTCAACACCCACCCCAATGCGAACAATCCCAACCTGAGGAATTTTACGCAGCCCTGATTTACTCACTTGATACCCAAAACCATCAGCACCAATCACTGCGCCAGGGTCGATGATGCAGGAATCGCCAATAATGCAATCATCAAGAATTTTTACACCAGGATGCAATACCACGTTTTTACCAATATGACAGTTACGTCCAACAAAAACATGGGGGCCAACCTGCGTATGCTCACCAATAATCGTTCCCGCCAAAATCACTGCGGAATTATGAACACTGGCTGTTGGGGCAATTTGTGGTGCACCTAAAGATTCAATATGACGCTTGCCTGCATAAGCAGCAATTTCATTGAAAGCAGTAAGCGTATCAGAAACAACAATGTGAATTCGGTCTGATGTTAAAGGGCGAGCAACGATCAAAACACCGGCCTGACTTTTTTTGACCGCTTCATCTGAAATAGGATCAAAAACTGAGGCATCACCACGATCAAGGACAAGAGCAATATCCTGAGGGCCGGCACTTTGTAATGAAGAAAGGCGACGGATGACAAATGCTCCGTCGCCGTTACAAAAACTTACGTTGGTAAGTGCGCTCAGGAGCTGAGATAATTGTAGCTTAAGCTCCATTACGCGCGCTCCTTACGCAATCTTGAGTTCAGGCTTTGCAGCAGGTTTGCTGGTTGCCTTTGCTACTTTTTTAGGCGCTTTTTTGTCGCTTGATGCCAAATATTTTGCATCAACTGCTTTTAATACTTTTTCGGTTTGATCAATGGCAGCTGAAACACAAAGCAAGCCTGGGGTGTTCTTATCAATTACCGCTGTCCATTTTTCTTTTTCGAAAACTTCATTGACGACGCCTCGTTGTTTTTCATGCAATGCAACTTGATATTTTTGAATACGTGCACGAAGATGTTCTTCTTTGTCGGCAAGTTTGCGTTCCATTTCTTTGCGGCGTTGGCCAAGTTCATCAGCCTTTTCTTGCATTGATTCTTTGCTCAATACTTTTGATTGTTTGGAAAGGGATTCTTGTGATTGACCAAGTTCCATTTGCGCAGTTTTTACTTCTTCTTGGAACTGATCAACTTCTTTTCGGATTTTGTCAGCAAGCTCTTTGCCTTCAATTGATTTTTGCATAATCGCAAGACTATCAATCGAGACCAATTCGCCTGCGCAAAGGTTACTGCCAAGCAACGCTACGGTTGCAAAACCCATCATCATCTTGTTCATCGAAAACTCCTTCTCGTAGAACTGATACCGTTAACAGGACATCATGGTAGCCATTTTACTTAGGAGCGTCAATACGACAGGCCTGCTCATATTTCAATAAAAGCGTATTTTCTTGAGTACTTTTCCGATGTGCCACACTCTCTAGTAAAATACTTTTTGTCCTAAAATCTTTTGAAGAGGTAAAAAAATTATGGCAACAAAAAAAATTCATAACTTAACGATTACACCTATAACCATTGTCTTATTCATTATCACCACCTTGTGCGGGTGTGATAACGGTTACAAAAATCCCCCCGCCCTGCAGCGACCAGAGACAGCCTATTCTTCATCAAAACTTTTAAGCCCAACACCACATACCGCATTATGTGAACTACTTTCTGTTTGTGGCATCAACCATGATGGGTCTGCACAAGATATCATTAACAAAACGCAACAAGCATGGCTCCGTAAACCTGGTACCGAACGCTGGGAAATGGATACGCTGGGAAAAGTATCAGAAACATATTTACCCTATTTTGAAAAGCTTGGCATGGTACATGAAGTAGCCCCTTCACGAGGCAAATATGACTATGCGTTCATCTTGGGGGCCACTGCAAGCAGCGTACGCAATCGATTGGCATATCTCGTTAGTCTCTGGGAAAAAGGAATCCGATTTACAACAGTCGTCTTGTTGGGATCAGATCGACCGCTCAATTCTACGGTTGAAACAGATTCTGTGCTAAAAAATATGCCACAACAAGGTCTACCAACAGATAAAAAGTGGCAGGCTCCGGCAACGATGCCCAAAACGGAAAGCTCTATGATGCGCATGCTTTATGAGCAAGTTGAAATGCCTGATGCTATGAGAAAATGCCCCCTCATTGTAGTAAGCTCATCACAAACGACAGCAGCCGATGGAACTATACGTAGAGCAACAACGGCAGATACCATTATCGATTGGCTTAAAATGAATATGCAACCGGGAACATGTCTTTTTATTTCAAGCCAACCATATGTTGGATACCAACATGCAGTTGTTCAAACACTTCTGCCACAAAACTTTATCCCTGATACCGTAGGTCCCCACGTTAAAGATCCTTCAAAGCTTGATATCAGCATCTTTCTGGATACATTAGCTCGCAGGATTTTTCAAGAATATAATCAGAAATAATGATGAGCGATTATCTTTATCTAGAAAATCTCATCAATAATCGTTTTGACATTCTGCTTTGCATCACCAGGACGCATGGCGGAGTAAAATGCTTCGTCATACTCTCGCGTTTTAATCACCACCGGCATTGAAACTGCATGCCCCATCACCAATGCCTGCTTCTTGGAATCAAGTGTGGCAAGTATTGAACGTAAGCCTGCAGAATTATTAGTACCGGTTAAGATCGCCTGAATATCTTTTTCATCATTGAGTTGCGCAATAATTTTGGTGCCAATTTGTGAAAGAATTTCTTCATCAATACCTGATGGTCGTTGATCTACTACCAAAAGTGAAACGCTGTATTTACGCATTTCGCGCGCAATGATGCCAAAAATAGTTTGTTTGGCTGCAACAGGATTGAGAAATTTATGCGCTTCTTCAATCACCATTACTAATGGACGCGGTTGGTCTTTTTTATCTTGTGTTGCTAAAAACTTTTCAGTACGCGCCACATACGCTTCATGAATACGACGAGAAATGATGTTGGCAACTAACAGATAGCACAACATCGAAGTCTGATTACCAAATTCAAGAATAACGTGATGACCGCGCTCAAGGTATTCAAGCATGCGGTCGATAATAGAAGTGCCAGAAGAACTTGATTGTAAAAATGAAAACTTTTCGAGTCGCTTAAGTTTGCGATATAACGCACCAACCGATTCAGCATGCGCGCCAACAGAATCGGCAAATTCTTTAAGCGTGCCGTCTTGACTCAAAAGTACTTCAAGCCACTTTCTCCCATATTTACTTGCGATTAAATAAGCAGCCTCAAGCGCTGTTGGATGCAAATTAAGTTCGTCTTGAAGTGGCATAACATCATCAACGCGAATATCCTGCAAACTGAGCATCACTTCAATATCTGGATTTCCACCACGACGACGGGTTGATGCAGGATCAAGCGAAAAGATTGCAACATTGCTGGGAAATAATGTTTTAAGTCCTTTAACAAATGATTGGCCGGCATTTTCGCTACGCGCTTGAAAACCATATTCACTATGCATATCAAAAATGAGGCAGGATGCTTTGCTATTTTTAATAAGCCCTGCAAGCACTAAGCGCGTAATAAATGTTTTACCGGTACCTGATTTACCAAAGATGCCATTACTACGCTCAATAAGCCGATCCAAATCTACGCAGACTGGTGTATCCATATCAAGCGGAGCGCCAATATTGAAATACTTTTTGTCACGCTCCTCATCGCCAAAAATTTCGGCAACATCTCCTTTAGTTGCCTCATAAACAGCTGCAAAATGCCCAGGAATTGTTTTGACAGGCATACGATGGCCAGCATGGTCTAACATGAGCATTGGTCGTAGCATGACATGGGCATACGTGTCTTTTTTTTTAAGAATGCGGCTCAACATTTGTTCATCATCAGATGGTGGAAACACCAAAATATCCGGATGTGTCACATGCAGCGAAACATCGGTAATAAGCGAAAAAAACCGATAGGCATCGCCATCAATACAGACAAACTTGCCCGTTTTAATGTCATCAAGAGAACACGCGGCATCAAGGCGCATGGTCAAGCCTTCAACAAGCGAGCCGGCCAAAATGTGTCCTATTTTTTTGCGCTGCATGACATCTCCTCAATCACCACAAACGCAACTGCCGTATCCCGTTCATGACTATACGAAAGATGCACGTTCAGTGGTGGAAACGTAACACCAAGATGCTGCTCGATTTCTTTCCACGCAATGTGCAATACCGGAATCTGCCAGGTGCCGTAACGCACTTCGATGTAAGGACAAAGCGAACGAAGTGTTGCGGTAGTCTGCGTCAACCCATATGAAACACACACGGTAGAAAGTGCTTTGTAAAAAGCCTCTTTGGCGGCAAAACGTACGGCAAGTTTATCAATCAGAAGTGCATCATCAGAACGACAGTCTTTAATTTCCTGTGCTGAAAAAATCTTGCTTAATTGTTCGGATGAAAATTGTTTCCAACGCTCAAAGCGAGCGATTTGAACAATATCAACGCCAATGCCACGGATCATACATCATCAATTTTTTTATCAAGCGAGCGATACATTATAGCCTCCTGCACATGTCGCTTCTCAATATGTTCGCATTGTGCCAAATCGGCAATAGTTCGCGCAATTTTAAGAATTTTATGATATCCACGCATACTGAGTCCAAGTTTATCAAAAGCAAGTTTCATAACTTGATCAGCATCGGGTGTCAATGCACAATATTTTTCAACTTGGTCAGATGCCATGCCTGCATTACGTTGAGCGCCAAAACGCTTTTCTTGCATGCGTACTGCAGTTTCAACCTCAGCAAAAAGTTCAGCTGAAGATTTTTCTTTGCGTTCGCCATTTTTAAGTTCGGCATATTCGATAGATGAAACATGCACATGCAAATCGATACGATCAAGCAGCGGGCCAGAAATCTTTGCCAAATAGTGCGCAACTTTAGTTTGACTGCACACGCACTGTTTTTTGCGATCACCATAGTAACCGCAAGGACAAGGATTCATTGCTGCAACAAGCAAAAATGATGATGGATAATCAATAGCACAGGCCGCTCGCGAAATAAGCACACGCCCACTTTCAAGCGGTTCACGCAATACTTCAAGCGTTGGTCGCGAAAATTCTGGAAGCTCATCAAGAA
>JAHFBS010000002.1:14217-15499 GCA_023249895.1 bacterium
ATTGTGTGCCAAGCTTATTTCACCAGGACGAGGATTGGTTCCACCACCCACAAGACCGGCTTGAGAAATGGTGTGATGCGGACTGCGAAAAGGTCGTTGCACTACCAGTCTGCTCCCGCTCAGCAACCCAGCAACTGAATATACTTTGGTGGTTTCAATAACTTCATCAAACGCCATCGGCGGCACAATAGTCGCTAATCGACGCGCAAGCATTGTTTTACCAGATCCAGGAGAACCGATAAAAAGAATATTGTGACGACCTGCTGCTGCAATCTGTAGCGCACGTTTGGCAACTGCTTGGCCCTTAACCTGATTAAAATCAAGCACCGTTTCTTGAAGCTCCTGACGAAAATGATCAAAGCGCGAAGGAGTTGGGTCAATTTTTATCTCGCCACGAAGATAGCCAACAAGCTGCGTAAGATTTTCGATCCCAATTACTTCGATATCCTTAATTAAGCTTGCTTCCTGCGTATTTGCGGTAGGTATCACTAGTCGTTTTTTACCTGAAAGGCGTGCATTGTGTGCAACAGAAAGCACCCCTCGCACCGGACGGAGAGCCCCATCAAGTGATAACTCGCCCAAGAAAAAAGTCTCATTAATAAAATCGGTCGGGATTTCAACCAATTTGGCGGCTTGCAAAATAGCCACTGCAATCGGCACATCAAAAAGTACATCCTCTTTTTTCAGACTTGCCGGCGCCAAGTTAACGGTGATAAGCCGCTCAGGAAGACGCAACCCACTGTTTTTAAAGGCAGCGCGAATACGATCTTTACTTTCATTAATAGCTTTGTCGGGCAATCCAACAATATGAAACTGGATCATGCCCAGCGACAGATCAACTTCTACATCAACCGTATGCGCAGTTATACCAATGGTGGTAGCAGAGAAAATTTTTGCATTCATTGTGTTTCTATCTGACAATAAATATTTCAAATCAATGATTCACACGAGAAAGGTGATATACCATTAATTTTTCTTATTGAGAAGTTTGTAAAAAGAAGAATAGTTATTTGTGAAAATCGAGTTTTTTTGAAATCGTTATTTCAGAGCATCACCACTCGTTTTGGACGCAACCAGAACAGATTGCTTGCGATTTCTTATATTTTTTTGATATCCCATAAAAAAAGGAGTCTGCGATGTTAAAAAAATATATCGGCACAATCAGTCTGGCTATAATTTTTATCGGATATTCATCAGATCTTTGTTTTGCGGCCCAAATTCCTCTCTCTGAGCAGGACCAGTTGGTAACAATTATTTCTGGTGACACTGAATATCCTCCAGA
>JAHFBS010000002.1:15509-19309 GCA_023249895.1 bacterium
TCCAGATACATTAAAAAGTGGGGTCGTGTTCAGAAAACTGCTTATCGACCGCTTTGAAAGTTACTGGGCAACCTATGTTGAACCTGAAAAAAAGCAGTCAGAAATTGCTTTGCAGCAGCATTGGCAAGCCGTTGAACAAAAATGCATTGACCTTGCCAAAACTGGCAAATACCCTTATTCACAAACAGAGGCTGATTTTTTAGCACGTTTCAGCAAAAAAGAAGTTCCTGACGGACAGGTGCAAGCCGCCCTGCAAACTGCTTTTAGTGATGGCATAAAAATTAATGAGAGTATCTCACCAATTGTAGAGCCTGAGCGGCTTAAATATTTATTATCCGAGTTTAAAAAAGCGCTTGCTGCAGAAAAATTATACAGTCCAACACACTACGTCTGTTACCATGGGTTGAGCGGACAGATTGGCATTTTAAATTTGGTGTATCAAAAGATACACAATTTTAAAAATCTTGCAGAAGTACATCAACTCATGCTGCGATTTGATAGCGCAATCAACTGTTTTGATGCAACCGATTTGACTGACTTTCTTGATAAGACACAGAAAATTAAATTTCCATTCTACTATCAATGGTATTTTGATCAGGGTGAGTGGAAAAAGGATTCTTAACATGGATCTGGATTATTTGATCATGCCCCCAATATTAGAGACCAATTGCTTTCAGTTAATTTATCATTATTTGGCAATGAGCGTGTACGAGGAGAGCAAACTTTTAAATATTTTATACAAGGTGGAAGTGTTTTTGGTCGAGAAACTGAAGAAACGTTGAATTATATCTTTGAAAAGCTTGGATTAAATAAGAAGTTTGTAGGCAAAATTATAAGTCTTTTTTATAATTCTACTGGACATCAATCATGTAATATGCTTTATCAATTTCTTATTGATAAAAAATATGTTGACGAGGTACTTTATTTGTCTGAAAAAGGAGGAAAACCTGTTGGCCTCTCAGCCTCCTATCTTCCAGTCGATGTTCCTCTTCTTGGGTTAAAGGATTTGCCACAATGGTTTAACTGGTTGCGCGCTAATAATCTATGGGACGATACGCCAAATCCAGATTCTTTACCTGATGAAGAAGCTCGTAACAGAATTAAAAATATTTCTGCTGTTTTGGAACAATGCATAACTCATCCAAGAATGTTAAATACGGACATATATGGTAGGAGCTACTCACTATTAGAATGGAAGCAGGGGAGAATTTGGATTCCAGGATTATTCAAAATTCCTGCTAACGCTTACAAAATTAATATTTACTATAGCAACCAAATACCACCAGATGGACGCAAACAGCTTGATCAAGGATTAGATCGCATTTTTCATGAAATATTACAGGACTATTTTATAAGAATGGTTTTAGCGCGCGGTGGTTATTTAAAGGCTCTGCCCCCTGCCCCATTATTAGAAGAAACACGGCTCGAGCGTTTTTTCAGTGCACAAATAGAGGGCGCTTTAGCTCGGTTGCAAAGATTTATGAATGCTCAATCAGAAGATGCGCGACGTATCATTGCGAACGAATCGTATACGCCCCAAAGAAAGCACTCTGCAACCGTACCGCTTAGCCAATCGCCCCCTCTAACACTTGACGAGCACCATGCGGATCTATTTGCATTAAAGGTTGCTGTTAATAATGGTAAGAAATTTGAAGATGCACATGCAGCCGCACAACGAGCTTTGACATCAAGCGATACAAAGGAGCAGGTAGCAGGACTGAGGATAATGCAAGCACTTGTCGAACAAAAACAAGAGATGGATACAGCCCTTGTAAACGCACAAGAAGCTATAACCTCAGATAACCCAGATATTCGGAATAACGCACGACGCTTGTTTTATGCACTCTTTGCTCGTGGAGAAGGGATTGTTGAAGCAAAAAGAGAAGCACTTGAGCTTGTACAATCTGGAGATAAATGGAAACAAAAGACTGGGCATAATTTTTTGATAGATATCGAACATGCTTATAAAAAATGGTTGAGTGTCAGGCAACAAGCCGCCGCTCGTAAGGCTTGGGCTTCATATAAATAAGCAAAAGAAGCACACTCTTGAACCTACTTTAAAGTCGCTTCAATATACTTCTGCGCAAAGTGCTGACCGCGTACAAAAAGTATAAGATCCATCATCAAGCGGAAAGCACCATTGCCACCGCATCGAGGAATTACCAGATCAGCCGTTGGCTGAAAATAGAATGGCGTGTTTGAAGGGCAAACATAGAGCCCGGCACAGCAAGAACGTTTTACCTCAGCATCCATGAAATCATCGCCAAACATCAACGACTGTTCAGGTGTAACATTTAATTTTTTTTGAAGTGCTTTTACTACTTCTAGCTTAGTTTCCATACCAGCAAAACATAGCTCTTCAGGAATCCCCAATGACTTAGCACGTTCGCAGGCTGATCGATTATTTTTGCCACTGATGAAAGCAATGGTAACGCCTGCATTCATTGTTGGTTTAACGATGTAGCCATCCTGTACCGAAAATATGCGGCCACCCTCTCCATTTTGATCGACATAAATGCCGGCATCAGTAAGCGCGCCATCAACATCGCACATCACCACCGTAATGGCAGCGAGCTTTTTACAGAGATTGTTATCTGACAAACATTGTTTAAACCAAGCAGCATCAGTTGAAATGTCACACATATAAGCCCCTTATACCACAAGCAATTCATTTCGTTGCTCTTGCATATGTTTGCGGTCTAAAAAAGTTCCGCAATAAATCTTTGCAGTCCCTAGCAGTGTACCGTTTTCATAGCGAGATATCACCTGCCCATTCACCACCCGCTTTAAATTTTTTATCCCATAATTTGCTTGTGTTGTGGTAATCCGAGTGCATTTCTCTTTGACTGCATCACCACCCGTTGCTTCAATAAGCACCGCATTATCGTGCACATCAGTTCCCGTATAAATAAGAACATGGCGAACGCGCCAGATACCTGCAGCATTAGCTATTTCAAGAAAAACTAAGTCTCCTGGTTGTAGTGCAGCAGGTTCAACTGGTACCGCTTTAAGATATTGCGCATATGAATTACGAGGTACGGCAAGGCCGCAGGCACGGTAAATAAGATTAACAAGGCCAGAGCAATCAACACTTGCAGCGGTTCCAACAGCTTTTGTAACATCATCAAAATTATTAATGTTATAGGAGCTTCGCCCACCCCATAAATAAGGACTTTTGACGTGCACAAACTCCTGCGCATACGTAATAAGGGAACTACGAATCGCAGGAATATCAGCGGTGCTGACATTTGAAGGAATTTTCGCTGCCTCAGTTGCCGCTATAAAGCCAATTTTTCCGTCGTACAATTTGATGCGATACCACGATGAGCTTTCATAATGTGATCCGCACAACAACGATGCAAAGGGGATATGTACAAGAACTGAACTTGTACGATCAGGCTGTGTATACACCGTAGCCCATTGATGAGTTACCACCCGATTTGGTTGCGCAAAAACATCAACCGGCTGCAAAAGCTCACCACGCACCCAGCCATCAGCACAACACACTTTGTTGAGTTCGGAATTAAAACCTTTTTGCTCACACGTCTTTATGTTAATCCAACCATCATTCTTGCCTTCATCAATAACCTCAACGCGTTCGCCATACAGTAACTGCGTCGAATGATGCGGTACATGAACAAAGCCAAGAAGTGGCAAAGCGGGCAATATCCTTGCTGGATCAGCTTGATGTTCACCGAGTTCTGATGGATGCGCATCAGTCCACACGCTTGCAACAGGGGCAATGCAAACAGCACGGTCTCCTGGACGTAAAATATCTGCTGCTTGTAACGAAAAAGAAA
>JAHFBS010000069.1 GCA_023249895.1 bacterium
CATTAAAAGCATCATGGTCACCATAAAGCCAACGGCAAGTATCATGATATTACCGCCAACCCATGCATGAAGTGCATCACGAAATAAAAAATAACCAAGCGCAGTAATACAATCTGCTATTATCACCATGCCAACAATTCGCGCAACAAGTGCCAATAACGTGCGCTGAGAAAATGGCAGATCAGTTATAACGCAACGTGCACGCAGATAAGAAGTAAGTGATTTTAATATTGCGCTAAGAAGTGGCAACCATTGTGCACGGAAATAAATTGCAAGAATAAGTAACGTTGGGCCATGCAAGGCATGATCGAGAGCTTCAGACAAACCTTCAGTTATATAATGTCCAGAACGTTCTAAAAAAAACTGCAAAAGCTTAACATGGCCAGAACTACTTATGGGTAATGATTCGATAATAAGTTGGAACGCTGCAAAGACCATGACAAGTTCAAACATGTTATTATCTCCTGCTACATACATTTTTATCGAGTGTACCACACGCGTTTGATTCATACATCACAACATACCGTACGACAAGTACAATTTTCTTGCAAAAACACAAAAATAATTATAAAACCTCAAATATGTAATTGGGGTAGGAATCATGCTCATCAATATGGTATACAAGATGCAAGAAAGGAGGGCTACCGAGTATACACGTGAGAAAAATCAGAGAAGGGGTAAGTCTAACTCGGTTCATGTGAGGTAAAAGCTATGAACAAAATTTACAAAAGTCTTTTGATCGCCGCATGTGTCTTCGGTGCTGTACGAGCGGGAGATACCACCAATAAAACATTCTTGCTACCACGCCCTGCCGGCGTCAATCTGCCAATGGAAATGACCACCTTTGGCGAATTGACCATGCTTGAAAAAGAAGATCGCTTTGGCGGCAACTTCCAATTGGTTCCTTTCTTTCAACAATCAAGTAACCATTCAAAAATAGCTGAATATTTTTTAATTAATCACAAAAGCACCATCAGACTTGCAACAGGAACAAATCCTACCGATCCTTCCAATGCAACAGATCTTGATATCAATTATCTGCTCCACGATATTGCATGGGGAACAGAAGGTCATAAACCTGCTGCAAGCTTTTCGCTTGATCCAGAACAAACAATCTATGGCCTACGCGTCGACTATCATCAAAATATGGACAAAATCCTGCGCGGTCTTTATTTGACGATTAATCTTCCTATCGTCCACGTTGAAAACAAAAAAGGATCAGCAGTAAGCAACACAACCAATAGCACCGCTTACACTAACGTCAAAACAACACTTGCAGAGTACCTGCGCGGCGATTATGCAAAAGCACAAGATGCTGGCGGAACAATAACTAACTCACAGCTCAAATTGATTTATGCCAAAATTGGCGGCAAGCAATCTGACACCGGCGTTGCTGACATTGATATCGCGCTTGGTTACAAGTTCTTCAACAAAGAAAAATATTTTGGTTCTGTTGCTATTGGACTTACTATTCCTACCGGTAACGAAGCCGATGGCGTCCATATGTTCACACCCATTGTTGGTAACGGAAAACATTTTGGACTCGGTGCAGATTTGAATCTTGGTGGCCGCATCTGGGGCGACATTGATCACAATTTTAAAGCAATCGCCAGAATGAAATATCGTTATCTTTTTGAAAACAGCGAACGTCGTACATTTGGCATCAAAGGCTACAACTGGGGACCATATCTCCTCTTGGTTCAAGCAGGCGTAACACACGGCACAGCAACAAGCCTTATCCCTGCAGCAAACGTCACCACACTCAACGCTGATGTGACACCAGGAAGCCAATTTGATGGCATCTTGGGCATCACCTACAACAATGGTGGCTTCAATCTTGATCTTGGTTACAACGCCTACATCCGCGAAAATGAACATGTGCATATAAAAGATGCGTTTGAAGCAGGCAAATATGCTGTTGCCAATCGTTCGTACGATACGTCATCAACGGCTGCCGACGATCATCACGTAACGCCTGGTACCATAACCATCGGCTTAAATAACATTACCGATGGCGGAGCTGCTGCTGGTACAAAAGCAATTCTGAGCAAAGACACACTCAATTCTGATGCTGCTTCAACACCTTCACAATTCACTAATTCGCTTTATGCAGGCTTAGGTTACAACTTCAAAGAATGGGATTCACCATTAATGTTGGGCCTTGGTGGCAAATATGAATGGGCATCAAAGAATTCAGCGCTCACGCAATGGGACATCTACGGTAAGATTGGCATCGGGTTTTAATGGTACAATTTTGAGCATACAGACAGAGGGCCGACGCGTGCCGGCCCTCTTTTTTTTGTAACGCAATATCTCGTTTATGCAGCTCTGGCACGCAAAACCCAATGCGAGATACAAAACACTTGCGGCCCCCGGTCATATTCGCTAACATAGTCCCATCGTTTGTTCTACTGACAAGCACCCGGTGCAGGATCTTTGAAAAAGGCGGAGAGATAACGAAGGACACATTAAAAAAGGCACGGTTGGGAACGTATCGGCAGCTAGCCGATACAAAAAAAAGTAAGAAAGGAGGGCGTCAGAAAAAAGAAATCTACGCGACTCAACAGTGATGTAGTAATCACAAGATTAATCCCAATGTGAGGTACGTATATGAAGAAACTTTTACCAGTGCTTGCGGTTGCAGTTTTAGTTGCTGGCGCCGCTCGCGCAGATAGTCACACCAACAAAACATTCCTGATGCCACGCGCCCAAGGCGTTAATTTGCCTATGGAGCATACCTCGTTCGAAGAGGAATTCATTCCACGTAAACTTGAAAATGGCAAGTTCGGAGCAACATTTGCAGTAACACCATTCTTCCAACAATCAACAGATCGTGATGACACAGCCGATTATTTTTTGATTCATCACAAGAGCACGATTACATTGCAAACTGAAGCAGGGCACGCTGTAAGTGCTGATTATTCAACAGTCACTAACGATCTTGATATCAACTATCTGTATCATGATTCTGCACGTGAAACAGGCGATCAATATTCAACCAAAGTATCACTCGATCCAGAACAAACAGTCTATGGCGCCCGCATGGACTACTACCAAAATCTTGGCGTCATTCTCAAGAACCTTTACCTCAAGATCGATGCACCTATTGTTCATGTAGAAAATGATCCAGAATTGTGGGTTGGCAGTGCTACAACTGCAGCACTTGCACAAAATATTGAGCATTATCTTCAAGGTAAGTTTGAGCAAAACGCAGAGTCTCTTTTGACCGGGATCGAAGCACCTGCCGTAACTGATTTAACCAATCTCCAAGCAAAACTCACCCATGCCAAAATGGTCAAACGCTCAGTGTCAGGACTTGCTGATGTTGATGTAGCACTCGGCTACAAATTCATCAACACCGAGAAATATCTTCTTGGTCTTGCACTTGCTACAACCCTTCCAACAGGTAACAAAGCAACCGGCGAATTTATGTTTGAACCAATTGCTGGTAACGGACATCACTGGGGCCTTGGCGGCGATCTTTATGGCACCATCCGCGCCTGGGGCAAGATGAAACACAACCTCAAATTCTTCTTGCGCATGAAGTATCGTTATTTGTTCTCAAACGATGAAAACCGCACACTTGGTATTAAAGGTTATGACTGGGGTCAATACCATCTCCTTGGCAAACTTGACAGCGGCTCAACGGTTCAATACCGTTCATTAATCCCAGCCGCCAACGTTTTGACACGCCGTGTTGATGTCACCCCAGGAAGCCAATTTGATGGCGTTCTTGGCATGACGTACAACAATGGTGGCTTCAGCTTTGATCTTGGCTACAACCTCTATTACAGAGATGCAGAAGAAGTATCACTTGATGACAAACTTCCAGCAAGCACCTATTTTGTAGCTGCTCGTAACTTTGATACAGCAGCGGCAGCAGCGGCAATCAGCGATCATCCTGAATATGTCGATGGCAACCTAGCTGCACCATGGTACGTTGATAATTCAAACGTAACCTGCGATCCAGCTGAAACACCATCACAATTCACCAACTCGATCTACACCGCATTGAGCTACACATTCCGCAAATGGGAAGTTCCAATGCTTATGGCAATCGGTGGCAAGTATGAATTTGCCAGCGAGAACTCAGCTCTTCAGCAATGGGGCATCTGGATGAAGACAGGCGTCACGTTCTAACTTCACGCTTCCAGAAATTCCAAAAAGAGGGTCGGTTTTCCGGCCCTCTTTTTTTATGGCCGAGCTCAGTGTTCATCTCAATAAAACTATTGCCATCCCAAACCTCCTTCGCTAACCTATTTTTCGTTATTCTGTTTCCGTCAGATATACAAACAACATAAGAAAGGAGGCTGAGGAAATATCGAGACATCGCTCAATTTGAGGGGAAAAGTTATCCAGTACTTTTCAAAAAGAGGTAGAAAATGAAGAAGATTTTACAAGGTCTTGCGGTCGCAGTTCTTGCCACCAGCGCCGTCAATGCACACGATCACACCAATAGAACTTTTTTAATGCCACGTCCCGTCGGCGTTAATCTGCCCATGGAAATCACCACGTACAAAGATTTGATTCCACGCGATCTTAATGATCGCTACGGAGCAACTGTTGCCGTAACGCCATTCTTCCAACAATCAACTGATCGTGATGAAACGGCAGAGTATTTTCTGTTCAAGCACAAAAGCACGGTAACGTTACGCACATCTGAAACACAGGTTACACCAATAGATAGAGAGCTCTGGTCTGATGTAACAAATGATTTGGATATCAACTATTTAATTCACGATTACGATCTTGAAGACCAAGAACCAGCTCGCAGCTACTCAGCCAATGTTTCGCTCGATCCAGAACAAACCATCTACGGCGCACGCATCGATTATTTCCAGAATCTTGGCGTCCTTCTCAAGAATCTTTATCTCAAAGCGGATATGCCTATCGTACATGTTCAAAATGATCCAAAGTTAAGCGTTTCATCAACTGACGCAGCTTTGCAAGCCGATCTCAAAAGTTACCTTGAGGGAACTTATGAAAGCATCGCATCCGCTACTCTTGAAATAGATAGAGAAGATGTAGTAGTCGCACACGGCCACAACCTCCAAACGGCACTCACTAAAGCAAAAATACTCAAGAACTCAGTTACCGGTGTTGCTGATATCGATGTAGCTCTTGGCTACAAATTTATTAACAGTGAAAAATATCTTTTTGCGCTTGCACTCGCTACCACAATCCCAACAGGCAACAAAGAAACCGGCGAGTATATGTTTGAAGCCATTGCAGGTAATGGCCGTCACTGGGGACTTGGTGCAGACATCTGCGGCAGCGCTCGTGTATGGGGCAAGATCAATCACAACCTTAAACTCAGCCTCAAGATGAAATATCGTTATCTTTTTGAGAATCATTCCAACCGTACACTCGGCATTAAAGATGACCACAATGGCATACGCAACTGGGGACAATATAATCTGCTCAGCACCAATCCAATGCCTATGCTTTATCCGCTTACCCCAGCGGCTAACGTCACCACACTTCGTGTTGATGTAACACCTGGAAGC